>JBMSSR010000099.1:0-10125 GCA_049424465.1 Ilumatobacteraceae bacterium | reverse complement strand
AGCAGGATCTCGTCCGCCATCTTGAACGCGTTGAGGACACTGGTCTTCTCGTTCGCCACCGTCAGCAACCGGTCGTTCGGGATGACGATGAGGGTGTCGACCTTTTCCTTCAGGCGCTGCACGCCGGCGTCGGCCTGCACGGAGCGCCGGCGACCCTCGAAGGAGAACGGCCGCGTGACGACGCCGATGGTGAGCGCGCCCATGCTGCGCGCGATCTCGGCGATGACAGGGGCGGCGCCCGTGCCGGTGCCGCCGCCTTCGCCGGCGGTGATGAACACCATGTCGGCGCCCTTGACCATCTCCTCGATCTCGTCGCGGTGCGCCTCGGCGGCATTGCGACCCACCTCGGGATCGCTGCCGGCGCCCAGACCGCGGGTGAGCTCGCGGCCGATGTCCAGCTTGACGTCGGCGTCACTCATCAGCAGCGCCTGCGCGTCGGTGTTGACGGCGACGAACTCGACCCCCTTGAGGCCTGCGTCGATCATGCGGTTGACGGCATTGACGCCGCCTCCCCCGACACCGATCACCTTGATGACGGCGAGGTAGTTCATTGGTGCGCCGGCCATCAGATGGACCTCCGTGGGATCGGGCGGTGGATGCTCATGTGCGATCGTGCAGGCCACCGGGAACGGCGGCCCTCTGAATGCCACAGCCTACCCACGGCACGCCGCCCGAAACGGGTATCCCCGACCCGACGGCGCCCGGGCCGTCCGCCGGGTGCCATCGGCCTCAGCCGCGGACCACGCCGATCTGGGCCGTCGAGACGTCGAGCGCGACCACCCCGTCGAGGCCACCTCGGCGCACCTGGCTGAGCAGCCGCGCCAGTTTGTCGTCGAGGTCGTCAGCCGACCCGAGCCGGACGGCAACCCCGCCGGTGAGCTCCATCGTCAGCGTGCCGGTGACTGCGTCGAGCCCGACCGAGGTGGTGAGCGCCCGCACCTCGGGGGGCAGCACCTGCACGAGCGTCGCCACGGCGGCGTACGGCGCACCGGCGAACTGGCCGCGCGCCGTGTCGGGGTGGTTGCCCGACACCGGCATGTAGGCCACCGGCTGACCGTCCATCACGTCGAGGACTCGGCCCTGCACATCGATCACCCGCCACTGGCCGTCACCACCGCGGAAGCAGGCGAGCGGCCGGCGCTCGCGGATGTCGATGACGACGGTGTGCGGGAAGTGGGTCTCGACCCTGGCCCGCTCGACCCACGGCACCTCGGCGAGCGTCACCTCGATGGCATCGGTGTCGATCAGCAGGACAGCGTCACCCTCGATGTCGGCGGTCACCGCGGCGAGCACGTCGGCGTCGGTGTACACCGCACCCTCGACGCGGATGTCGGTGGCACCGAACATCGGCGACGCAACGACGCCGACCGCGATGAGGGCCATCAACATCAGGCCGACCCCCACGGCGACGAGGAAGATGCGCCGCCGGTCGGCATCGCGGCGGACGCGTGTCCGGCGCGCCCGCATGCGCGGGTCGATCGCACCGTTGCGTGCCGTGTTGCGCGGACTGCGCTCGAGCGCACCGCCGAGCGCCTCGTCAGCGTCACCGATGTAGATGGTGTTCGGGTCGAGCTCGGGCACCTCAGCCTCGACGACCGTGTCGACCTCGGGCGCGGCGAGTTCGTCGTCGAGGTAGCCGATGTCGGGGCCCTCGTCGTCGGCGATGATGATGGTGGCGCGACCGAAGAACGCCTTGCCTGTCGGGAGTGCCTCGTCGGCGGTGGGGCTGCGCAGCTCGCCCGTCTCCTGGTCGACGGCGACCACACCGACCCGCTCGACGGGGATCGCGACCTCGCGGACCGTGCGCTCGGCGAGGGGCGCAAGGCGCAGCCCGTCCGGGCGCGTCTCGCCGAACGGGCCCGGCACGTCGGGACGCTGACCGCCTGCGGTGGCGTCGTCACCATCGGCAGGAGCGCTGCCCCACTCCCCCTCGGACGTCGGGTCGTCGACCCCCTCGACGGCCGGCACGGTGTCGTCGAGGGCGGGCACGTGCGCACGAGGGCGCACGTCGCGCTGCGGGCCGCCGCGGCCGGACGGATCGAGCGGGATCGTCGGGTCGGCAGCGGCGTCGTCCGAGAACACCGGCGCGCCGAGCCAGTCGATACCGGTCTCGACGGGCACATCCGCCACCGGGAGGTCGGCACCGGGCGCCGACCCGACGCTCGCGGCACCCGACCCGGCGTCGCCGACACCGGGCACGGGGGCATCGAGCGGTGCGGTGGTGTCGGCCACCCAGCGCATCCCGGCCGGCGCGGTCGGCACCGTGCGGCCGGGCACCTGGTCGGCGTCAGCCCGCCCAGCCGTGGGGTCGTCGAACATCGTGAGCAGATCGTCGAGCGCGATGTCGGGAACCGGCGCACCGTCCGACGTGTGGCGCGGGTCGTCGAACGACGCCAGCAGGTCGTCGAGCTCCGGGTCACCCGAGTCGTTGCGTCGGCGACCGTCGCCGTGGCCGTCGCTCACCACGACACCCCGGGGCGGTCCTCCGGCTCGACATCGTCGAAACCGACGAGACGGATCTCGCTGCGCAGCAGGTGACCGGTGCGCTCGTGGACGACACGCCGGACGTGCTCGAGCACGGCCCGGACGTCGGCTGCGCTGCCACCGTCCGATGACTGGATGAAGTTGGCGTGCTTGTCGCTCACTGCAGCGCTGCCCATCCGCATGCCGCGCAGCCCGCACGACTCGATCAGCTGTGCCGCGGCGAGCTCGCCGGGAATCGGGTTGACGAACACCGAGCCGGCATTCTGCCCACCGGGTTGGTGCTCGCGACGCCACCGCACCACCTCCGCCAGCGCCACCTCGCCCTCGGTCGAGCCGTCAGGGCCCGGCTCGAGTGCGAACGTCGCGCTGAGCACGACCTGGTGGTCGGCCAGATCGCTGCCCCGGAACCGGAGGCCGAGCCGGTCGGCCGCGACCTGGCCCTCGCGCCCGCTGTGCAGGTCGAGCACCCATGCCGTCCGGATCGACCCGGCGATGTCGCTGCCGTGACCCCCGGCGTTCATGCGCACGGCGCCCCCCACGCTGCCCGGCACACCGACCGCCCACTCGAAGCCCACCAACCCGGCGCCGACCGTGCGGCGGGCGACGACCGGCAGCGCGACCGACGCCCCGGCCGTCACCTCCCCTGCCGGATCGCCCTCGAGCCGGTCGCACGGGTCGGCGACGCCGCCGAGCACGCCTGCGATGCCGCCGAAGCCCGAGTCGGCGACCAAGAGGTTCGAGCCCCGTCCGACCACGAGCACGGGCAGGGCGAGGTCGCGCACCACCGACGCGACGAGTCGAAGATCGTCCAACGACGTCGGCGATGCCAATAGTGCTGCCGTGCCACCGACGCGGTAGGTCGTGAGCGGCGCCAAGGGCGCGTCGCGGGCCACGAAGGCAGCGAGGCGTCGAGCTGCCTCGTCGAGTGCTGCCGCGTGGCCGCAGCGGTCGGTCGGTGCCGCGCTCATCGCAGCTCCGCAAGCCGCTGCTCGACCTCGTCGGGCAGTGTCGCGATGTCGCCGCATCCCATCGAGATGCACACGTCGCCGGGACGGAGCAGCCGGGCCACGTGGTCGACGAGCTCGTGACGTCGCGGGAGCCACACCACCCGGGCGGTCGGGTGCCGGTCGAGAATGGCGTTCACCACGAGCCTGCCCGTGACACCGGGAATGGGTGTGGTCCCCGACGCATACACGTCGGTGATGACGATGAGGTCGGCATCGACGAACGCGTCGGCATACTCGGGCGACATCACGGCCATGCGGTTGTACCGATTCGGCTGGAACACCGCGACGACTCGCGCCCACCCGTCACCGCTCGTGCGCGCCGCGGCGAGCACGGCCGCGATCTCGGTGGGCTGGTGCGCGTAGTCGTCGACCAGCGTGATGCTGTCGACGACCGCCCTGATGTCGAACCGTCGGGCGACACCCCCGAACTTCGCGAGTGCCTGGGCCGCTGCGTCGAACGGCACGCCGACGGCCAGCGCCATCGCGAGCGCTCCCGTCGCGTTGAGCACGTTGTGCCGCCCGCGCAGTGGCAGCGCGACCGAGCCGACCAGCCGTCCTGCGGAGGTCACCGAGAACCTCTGCGACCCATCCGTCGCCGTCACGTCGTGCGCCACCACGTCGGCGGCCGGGCTGGTGCCGTAGGTGATCACCTCGTAGCCCTCCGCGCGAAGCGACGCGGCCAGTGCCGCGCACGTGGGGTCGTCGAGGCACAGCACCCGCGGGCCGTCGACCTGTCGGAGGTAGCGGGCGAAGCCGTCGACGATCGCGTCGAGCGTGCCGTAGTGGTCGAGGTGATCGGCCTCGACGTTGGTGAGCACGGTGCCACGGAGTGGCAGGGCGAGGTGGGTGCCATCACTCTCGTCCGCCTCGACGACCAGCCAGTCGCCACCGGTCCACTGCGCACCGGTCCCCATGTCGGACACGTCGCCACCGATGACGAAGCTCGGGCGCAGGCCCGCCTCGGCCAGCATGAGCATCAGCATCGAGGTGGTGGTCGTCTTGCCGTGCGTGCCGGCGACGCCGAGCGACCGCGCCCTCGCGCAGATCGAGGCGAGCATGCCGGACCGGTGCAGCGACGGCACGCCGCGGCGGACGGCCTCGTCGCGCTCGATGTTGCGCTCGGGGATCGCGGTCGACCACGTGATGGCATCGCAGTCGTGCACGACGGCGCGGTCATGACCGACGAGGACGTCCACCCCGGCCGCACGCACACGGTCGAGCGCCGGTTGCTCGCGGATGTCGCTGCCGCTGACACGGTGCCCCATCTCGGCGAGCACGATCGCGACTGCGCTCATCCCCGGCCCGGCGACGCCGACGACGTGCAGGCGGTGCGGCGCCGACAGGTCGAGCGGTACGTCGGGCACGGTGACGGGCGGCGACGTCTGGGTGCCGGTCATCGCGGTGCATCCCCCGGCGCGTCCGCTGCAACACGCTCGACGAGCGCCACCAGTCGCCCACTGCGGTGTGCTGCACCCGCGGCTCGCGCCCTCGAGGCCATCTCGTCGAGTGACGACCGGTCTGCAGTGAGTCGGTCGATCTCGTGGACGAGCCGCTCGGCGGTGAACTCGGTCTCGTCGATCACCACTGCCGCGCCCACGTCGCCGAGGACCCGCGCGTTGTCGTGCTGGTGGTGCTCGGCAGCGCCCGGCCACGGCACCACGAGTGCCGGCACGCCCACGGTGGCGAGCTCGGCGATCGTGCCCGCGCCGGCGCGCGTGACCAGCAGGTCGGCCGCGGCGTACACCGCCGGCATGCGGTCCTCGTACCCGATCACCCGATACAGGATGCCCGATGCACCGTCGCGTTCGGGGGCAGCCCCGCCGAGATTCCTCGGGCCGACGACATGGTGCAGGGCCAGATCGCGCCGGTCGGCCAGTGCCTCGACCGTCGCCTCGACCACCCGGTTGATGGCCGTCGCCCCCAGCGAGCCGCCCACCACGGCGACGACGAACCGGTCGGCGGGCAGGCCGAGCGCCGCCCGGGCAGCGTCGCGTTGGGCCGCCCGGTCGAGGTCGACGAGGTGCTGCCGCACCGGCGCGCCGGTGTAGTGGGCGTGCGGCAACGACGACCCCTCGAAGGCGACGGCACACGCCGCGGCATGCGGCGCCATGAGTCGCGACACAAGTCCGGGGCGACGGTCGTAGCTGACGACGACGTACGGAATGCCCAGCCGACGTGCCGCCCACGTCGCGGGGAAGCTGCCGTAGCCGCCCACGTTGATCACCACGTTCGGGCGAAGGTCGCGCAGCAGGCTGGTCGCACGCCGGGTCGCCCTGACGAGACGCGGGAGGAACGCGAGGTTGCGTCGGCTCAGGCTGCGCTGCAGGCCGACGACGTCGAGGAACGTGTGCGGGTGCCCGGTCGGTGGGACGAGCGACGTCTCGACACCACGCGACGTGCCGACATAGTGGATCTGTCCCACCGGGTGGCCGGCCGCGACCAGCGCCTCGGCAATGGCGAGCGCGGGCAGCACGTGTCCCGCCGTGCCACCGCCGGTGACCACGGCGAACGTCGGGGTCACGTCGGCGCTCACCGCACGTTGCGGGCGACGTTCAGCAGCAGTCCCGTTGCGGCGAGCGTGACCAGCAGCGAGCTCCCGCCGGCGGAGAAGAACGGCAGCGTGAGGCCGGTGAGCGGGAGGAGGCCGGTGACACCCCCCACGTTGATCGCCGCCTGCGCCGCGAGCCAGGTGCCGATGCCTGCAGCGACCATGGTGTGGAAGCGGTCCTGCGTGGCGTGCGCGACCTGCATCGCCGAGTACAGCAGCGCGCAGAACCCACCGAGCACCACCACCATGCCGACGAGGCCGAGTTCCTCGACGATGACGGCGAAGATGAAGTCGCTGTGCGCGAGGGGCAGGAACTCGCCCAGCTTGTTGAGGCCGCGTCCGATGCCCGCACCGGCGACACCGCCCTGGGCGATGCCGATGCGTGCCTGCCACACCTGGTAGCCGAAGTCGTCCTTGGTCCCTGCGAGGTCGAGGAATGCCGTGAAGCGAGCTGCTCGACGCGGGCTCGACATGACGAGGACCGAGCCGAGCGCGAACGCCGTGGCGGCGACACCGACCATCGGTCCGAGCGGCGCGCCCGCCATGAACAGCATCGCGAACACGATGGTCGCCAGCACGACGCCCGACCCGAAGTCACCCTGTGCCAGGCAGAGCGCGAGGCCGACGACTGCGAACACCGCGACAGGACCGACCGCTCGCATGAGGTCGGACTCGTCACGCCGTCGGCCAGCGATGAGGTGCGCGCACTGCAGCAGGAGCGCAAGCTTGAGGAACTCGCTCGGCTGGAACGTGAGCTGCCCGATCTCGACCCATGCCCTCGCACCGTTCACCGTCACACCGATCCCCGGTGCGAACGGCAGCACCATGAGCACCGTGGAGAGCGCTGCGAACGCGCCGACGAACGGCCGCACTCGGTGCAGCGGCACCTTCATCGCGACCCAGAGCCCGAAAATGCCGAACCCTGCCCACCACGCCTGTCGCTGGAAGATGCGCCACGGGGACGAGCCACGGTGGAACTGGCTGACCGAACTGGCCGACAGCACCATGACGAGGCCGAGCAGGGTGAAGATGACGGCGACGACCGAGATGACGTAGAACGCCACTGGCGGCGGTGTCGGGGGTGTCGTCGTGAGCCCTGTTCGGCGCTGTGCCGGGTGCCGGCGGCGCGCCTGCTGCTTGTGGCTCGCCACCCGGCGGCGGTCGCCCACGACGGTCGTCCGCGCGCTCACGACGCCCTCCGACCCTCGCCGCGTGCCACGAGTTCGGCGACGAGTCGGGTGAAGTCGGCCCCGCGCGCCGGATAGCCACCCGTCGGGTACCAGTCGAAGCTCGCGCACGCCGGCGACAGCAGGACGACGTCGCCCGGCTCGGCCAGGCCGTCCGCGAGTTCGACGGCCTCGGACATCGAGCCGGCGGTCGCGGTCGGGCAGTGAGGGGCGAACGCCTCGACGACCTCGGGTGCCGACTCGCCCAGACCGACCACGGCGACCACGTGGTCGTGCTCGGCGGCGAGCGATGCGAGATCGAGTCCCTTGTTGCGGCCTCCCGCGAGCAGGACGACTCGCTCGAACGACCGGATCGCGGTACGGGCAGCATGCGGTGTCGTCGCCTTCGAGTCGTTGAACCACCGCACACCACGCAGTTCGCCCACCGGCTCGATGCGGTGTGCGGGGTGGCGGAACGTCGGGAGCGCGGCAGCCACCTGCTCGACGGTCGCGAGCCCGGTCTCGAGGACCAGCGCCATCGCAGCGAGCGTGTTGGTGACGTCGTGGGGCAACTGCCGCGGCAGTTGCTCGACGGCGGCGATCGCCCCCTGCGGTCCGACGAGCAGGCTGCCCTCGCGTCGGTAGTCGGCGCCGGTCGCGGCGAACGTGCGCGTGACGCCACCGGCGGCCGCGAGGTGACTCATCACGACGGGGTCGTCGGCGAATCCCACCGCCACGTCACCGGCGCGGCGGTGCGCCCACATCCGCGCCTTCGCGGCGATGTAGTGGTCGAGCGAACGATGCCAGTTCTGGTGATCGGGTGCGAGGTTGAGCCACACCGACGCCTCGGCACGGAATGAGTCGATCCAGTTGAGCCGGAAGCTCGAGCACTCGACGACGAACACGTCGACCGGGTCGTGCAGTGCCGCGACCAACGGCGTCTCGGTGTTGCCGACGGCGGCGACGCGGTGTCCGCCCGACGCCGCGAGGTGTGCTGCCAGCAGCGTGGTGGTGGTCTTGCCGTCGGTGCCCGTGACGCCGAGCATCGGCCGTGGGCCACCGGGACGCTCCTGCTCCCAGTCGTAGGCCAGGTCGATCTCGGTGCGCAGTGGCACGCCTGCCGCGATCGCAGCGGCCGGGACGATGTGCGTCTCGGGGACGCCGGGTGCCGGGCACACGATGTCGGCCTGCGCGACGAGTCGCTCGACCTGATCGGCATCCGGGCGCTCGATCAGCTCGGTACCGAGTCGGGCAGCAACAGCACGGGTTGCGTCAGTGGGCGCGTCGTCGGCCAGCAGGAGCCGCCAGCCCCGGTGCTGCAGCTCGGTCGCCAGCGCCTCGCCGCTCAGCGCAACGCCGTGGACGTAGGCCGTGCCGGTCACAGCGTGTCCGCGACCCTCGTGAAGTCACCGATGAAGATGCCCAGCGCCGTCGCGACACAGATACCACTGATGATCCAGAAGCGGATGATGACCGTCGTCTCGGGCCATCCCACCAATTCGAAGTGGTGGTGGATGGGCGACATCCGGAACAGACGCCGGGTGCGGCCCGACGCCTTGAAGACGCCCATCTGCACCGCGACGCTGCCGGCCTCCATCACGTTGATCCCGCAGATGAGGATGAGCAGCAGGTGCGTGTTGGTGGTGATGGCGAGCAGCGCCAGCGCAGTGCCGATCGCGAGTGCGCCGACGTCGCCCATGAAGATGCGCGCTGGCGCGGCGTTGAACCAGAGGAAGCCAGCACACGCCCCACCGAATGCTGCAGCGAGCACGGCGAGATCGAGCGGGTTGACCACGGCGCTGTAGATCTGCGGGTTGCGGAACGTCCAGTAGGCGATGATCGCGAACGCGCCGAACCCCATCATCGCCGAGCCACCGGCGAGACCGTCGAGACCGTCGGTGACGTTGACGGCGTTGCTCGTGCTCCACACGATGATGCCGACGAAGACGACGAACACCGGCCACGGCACGTGCCAGCCGGGGAAGTCGGCACGGGTGAACGCCACGGTCTCGCTGAGGCCCGTCGTGGCGACCAGCCACCACGCGAGCCCGATGGACAGTGCGAGCGTGAGGTAACTCTTCTTCTTCCAGAAGATGCCGCGGTTGTGCCGCTTGCGCACCTTGATGAAGTCGTCGAGGAAACCCATCGCAGCCATCACGAGGATGCCGACCCACATGATCATCGCCTGATCGCTGAACGGGAGGCCCGGACGGAGGTGCGCCACCAGCCAGCCGACGACTGCTGCGGCCACGATCGCGAGGCCACCCATCGTCGGCGTGCCCTGCTTGGTCATGTGATGCTCGGGGCCGTGGTCCTCCTTGCCCAGGATCGGTTGCCCCTGGCCGCGACTGCGGAAGAAGTCGATGAGGTAACGCGTCCCCAGCAGCGAGCAGATCATCGCGGTCGCCCCGGCGATCATGACTGCGATCATCGGTGCCCCCGCAACAGGTCGGCCACGACCGCCCGGTCGTCGAACTCGAGCACCCGATCGCCGACGGTCTGCGTGGTCTCGTGCCCCTTGCCCGCCACCACGACAACATCGCCGGGTTGGGCGGCGTCGAGGGCAGACGCGATGGCGAGACGACGGTCGAGCACGGTCACAACGCGGTCACGGTAGTCGTCGGATACCCCTCCCACGATGGCATCGACGATCGACTGCGGCTCCTCGGACCGTGGGTTGTCCGACGTCACGACGACGCGATCGGCCAACTCGGCCGCCACAGCACCCATCTCAGGCCGCTTGTCACGGTCACGGTCACCACCGCAGCCGAACACCACCACCACCCGACCGCCACCGGCCGCGTGCCGAGCCGACGACAGCACCTCGCGGAGGCCGTCCGGGGTGTGCGCGTAGTCGACGACGACCGAGTACGGCTGACCGCACTCGACCGGCTCGAAGCGACCCGGCACTGGCGCCGCG
>JBMSSR010000098.1:0-10203 GCA_049424465.1 Ilumatobacteraceae bacterium | reverse complement strand
GAACGCCACGCGCGTGGCGGCCGGTCGCAAGCCCGACCCGGTGCCGGTCAACCCGCGCAATGCCGGGGCGGGCAGCCTCCGCCAGAAGGATCCGACGGTCACGGCGCAGCGCGAACTGTCGTTCTGGGCGTATCAGCTCGGCGAGGTCGTCGGCGGCCCCGAGTTCACCGACCACCACCACACGCTCGAGTTCCTCGCCTCGCTCGGGTTCCCGGTCAACCCCGAGATCCGCACGGTGGGCGACCTCGAGGGCGTCCACGAGTTCTGCCGACACTGGCAGGACCACCGCCACGACCTGCCGTACGAGATCGACGGTGCCGTGGTCAAGGTCGACGACCTCGCGCAGCGCGAGCAACTCGGCTTCACGGCCCGTGCGCCGCGGTGGGCGATCGCCTTCAAGTTCCCGCCCGAGGAGCGCACCACCATCCTGCGCGACATCCAGGTGTCGGTCGGCCGTACGGGTCGAACCACGCCGTTCGCAGTGCTCGAGCCGGTGTTCGTCGGTGGCTCGACCGTCGGCATGGCGACGTTGCACAACGCCGACCAGGTGCGGCTCAAGGACGTGCGCCCCGGCGACACCGTGGTGGTGCGCAAGGCCGGTGACGTCATCCCCGAGGTCGTCGGACCGGTGCTGACGCTGCGGCCCGACGGCTGCGAGCCGTGGGTCTTCCCGTCGACGTGCCCGTGTCCACTGCAGACCGAGCTCGTGCGTGCCGACGACGAGGCCGACACGCGGTGCGTCGAGCCGTCGTGCCCGTTCCAGCGCGACCAGCGCATCATCTACTTCGGGTCGCGCGGCGCGATGGACATCGAGGGGCTCGGCGAGCAGACGGTCTTCCAGCTCAGCGACGCCGGACTCGTCACCGATCCGGCCGACATCTACACGCTCACGCGCGACCAGTTGATGACGCTCGACAAGTGGGGCACCACCAAGGCCGACAACCTGCTCGCAGCGATCGAGGGCTCCAAGTCGCGGCCGTTGCCCAAGCTGCTCACCGCGCTCGGTGTCAAGGGACTCGGCCCCTCGGCGAGCGAATCCATCGCCCGGCGCTTCGGCTCGGTGGACGCCGTGATGGCGGCGACCGAGGACGACCTCGCCGCCACCGACGGTGTCGGCCCCATCATCGCGTCGTCGATCGCGCGGTGGTTCGCGCAGCCGGTCAACCGGGCGATGGTCGAGAAGCTGCGCAGCGCCGGCGTCGACTTCGGCCGCGTCGAGACCTCGGCCGCGCCGCAGGTGCTGGCGGGCAAGGCCGTCGTCGTCACGGGCACGCTCGAGGGGTTCTCGCGTGACGACGCCGAGGCGGCCATCAAGGACCGCGGCGGCAAGAGCCCGGGCAGCGTCAGTGCCAAGACGTTCGCGCTGGTGGTGGGTGACGATCCCGGTGCGAGCAAGCTCACCAAGGCGCAGGAACTCGGTGTGCCGATCCTCGATGTCGACGGCTTCCGCCACCTCCTCGACACCGGCGAGCTGCCCCCGTCGTGACGGCCGACCGCGCCGTCAGCGCTGCCGCCTGCTCGGACGACTAGAAGACCTCGAAGGTCCAGGCGAACGAACGCGCTGCGCCACGACCCTCGAGCAGCGGCCAGTACAGCAGCGTCACCACGTGCACCCCCTGCGGGAACGAGCTGATCGCTGCGTTCTCGCTGGGGTCGAAGGTGAGCGTGGCGTTGCCCGGCTCGTAGATGGTGGTCGGCGGCAGCGTGACCTGCTTGCCCGGTGTGGCGCTCTGCACGTCCTCGACGTTCACTGTCTCCAGCTCGAGGCCGTCGATCACCAGCACACCGGTGTAGCCCGTGGCGAGGTCGACGACGACGGCGGTCTGCGAGGGAACCTGCCGCGCACCGCGTACCGGGTCGATCGACTCGATCGCGGCAGGCAGCCCCTGCCCCTCGCGGCCGGTCACCGCGAGCGAGACGGCGTACCCGATGGCGACGAGACACCCGGCAATGACGAGGCTCACTGCGAACTGCTGCCACTTGATGCGCCGCACCCCGCCAGTCTCGCCCGTGGCCGCCGGATTCACACCGGGACGTCGGTGCGACCCGCCGCGCCGGGTCGGTCGAGCAGGGGCCCCGGCTCGGGCGGCGTACCGCAGCGCGCTGACGGTCCCGTCCGGCGCGCAATGCGTCATCGGGTGTCTCCGGGCGGTGCGGCGCGGGTAACTTTGCCCGGATGGTGGACTCGGGTCAGCACTCCGGCGGTGGCGCCCGCCCCGACGCGCCGCGGCCGCTCCTCGCCGACCGGTACCGCATGGGGCAGCGCAAGGGTCGGGCGACCGACTCGGCCGTGCACGACGCCTTCGACGAGCAACTCCAGCGGGCGGTCGTGGTGCGGATGATCCACCCCGAGCTCAGCGCCCGTCCCGAGATCCGACAGCGGTTCCGCGGTCTCATGCAGACCCTCGCCGGGTTGCACCACCCGCACGTCGCATCGGTGTTCGACTGGGGTGCGGCCGACTGGCGTGGGCGACAGGTGCTGTACGTGGTGACCGAGAAGCTCGACGGGGGCTCGCTCGGCGATGCGCTCGACCGCGGCCGCAAGCTCACACCGTCGCAAGCGCTGCTCGTCGGCCTCGACACGTGCAAGGCGCTCGATGCGCTGCACCGTGCCGGCATCGTGCACGGCGACGTGCGTCCGTCCACGATCGGTTTCGGCGACGACCGCCGCCTGCGGCTCGTCGACGTCGGCATGACGGCGTTGCTGTCGGAGGCCACCGGTGGTGTCGAGTCGCTCAGCAACGACGTGGCCAAGTACGTGGCGCCCGAGCGTGCAGTCGGCGGCCCGGCCGACGC
Source organism: Ilumatobacteraceae bacterium (assembly GCA_049424465.1). Classification (GTDB taxonomy): domain Bacteria; phylum Actinomycetota; class Acidimicrobiia; order Acidimicrobiales; family Ilumatobacteraceae; genus UBA668. Next base: position 7,407 of record JBMSSR010000098.1, on the reverse strand, counting down.
GGCGAGCGACGTCTATTCGCTGTGCCTCACGCTCGTCGAGTCGATCACCGGCTCGGTGCCCTTCACCGGCGATTCCACGGTGGCAACGCTCGCCAACCGCGTCGATCGCCTGCTGCCGGTGTCGGCCGACTTCGGTGCGCTCGCCGCAGTGCTCGAGAAGGCTGGTCGCCCCAACCCCGACGAGCGGGCGACCGCCGCAGAGTTCGGCCGAGGGCTGGTGCAGGCGGCGCCGAAGCTGCCCAAGCCCACCCCGCTGCCCATCCTCGCGGCGGCAGCCGTCGGGCCCGATCGCAGCCGCTCCGGTGACCCGGTCGAGCCCACCGGCCCGATCCGCCGGCCGCGGCCCAGCCACGATGCGCCGACCAGCGAGATCACGATCTCGACCGCGCCGGCGCGCATCGGCGACCCGTCCGGCCCGATCCGCCGGTCGCGGCCCGGTGCCGGCCCGTCCACCCAGGCGCTGCCCGTGACCCGTCAGATGCAGACAGCCACTCAGGTCATCACTGCGGTGCCCATCGAGGAAGAGGACGAGCCGGGTTGGTGGTCGACGTCCGGCGGTCGTCGCGGGCTGATCATCGGCATCGTGGTCGCAGCGCTGCTCGTCGGCGGGATCGGGTGGTTCGTCACCCGCCCGGCGCAGGTGGCCGTCCCCGACGTGGCCGGCCTCGAGGCAGCGGCAGCGCTCAACCTGCTCGCCGACTTCGAGGTGCAACAGGTCGAGGTCGCCGACGACGTGGTGCCGGTCGGCTCGGCGGTCAAGACCGATCCCGCCAGTGGCGTTGCCGCTGACGAGGGGTCCACCGTGCTGCTGTACGTCAGCATCGGTCCCAAGCCGCAGGTGCTGCCCGAGGTGACCGGGCTCGAGGTCGCCGCCGCGACCGAGCAGCTCGAGGCGCTCGGTCTGGTCGTGCAGCTGGGTGACCCGGCGTACAGCGAGGTCGTCGCCGAGGGCCAAGTGGTGTCGTGGACCGTTCCCGGCTCGCCGACGCTCGTGGCCGGCGACACCGTGCTGAAGGGCACCACCGTCGTGCTGACCGTGTCGGGTGGCAAGGCGCCGCGCGCGGTGCCCGACCTGACAGGTCTCACGCTCGCCGCCGCCAAGGCGCGACTCGACGCGCTCGGCCTCGTGCTCGAGCAGGGCGAGGACGTGTTCAGCACCGACATCCCCGCCGGGTCGGTCGTTGCGCAGGACCCTGCGGTCGGTACCGAACTGGCCGTCGGCGCCTCGGTCACGGTGCAGCTGTCCAAGGGCCCGGACCTCGTGGCGTTCCCCGATCTCACCGACCTCGACGGCGAGACGATCCTCAAGGTGCTGGTCCAGGCCGAGTTCAAGATCGGCAAGGTCACGGGCAACGGCCTGCTGCCGCTGTCGTACGCCTCGATCGACGGCACGCTGGTCAACGCCGGTGACGAGGTGCCCCGCGGCTCGGTGGTCGACCTCTTCTTCGAGACCGACTAGTCCCGCCTGCCGTCCGGCACCACCCGACCCCGAGTCGGGTTCACGCCGTACGGGTGCGAGTCACTAGGTTCAGCGCCGTGGCCGTCATGGCCGCGTCGGCGGGACAGGAGGTCGACATGGGGGCACTCGACGGACGGGTGGCGATCATCACCGGGGCCGGTCGCGGCATCGGGCGCGAACACGCGCTGTGCTTCGCCGCCGAGGGCGCCCGTGTGGTCGTCAACGATCTCGGCGGTGCCAACGACGGCACCGGCAGTGACCTCACCCCGGCGCAGCAGGTGGTCGAGGAGATCCGCGCAATGGGTGGCGAGGCCATCGTCAACGGTGACGACGTCTCCGACTGGGAGGGTGCACAGCGCCTGATCAACCAGGCCGTGTCGACGTTCGGCGACCTCGACGTCCTGGTCAACAACGCAGGCATCCTCCGCGACCGCGTGCTCGTCAACATGACCGAGGACGAGTGGGACGCAGTGGTCAAGGTGCATCTCAAGGGCCACTTCGCGCCGACGCGCTGGGCTGCGGCGTACTGGCGCGAGCAGCACAAGGCCGGGATCGTGCGTCCGCGCAACGTCGTCAACACCTCGAGCACGTCGGGACTGTTCGCGAACCCGGGCCAGTCGAACTACGGGGCGGCGAAGACCGGCATCGCGACCTTCAGCCAGATCATCGCCAAGGAGCTTGCCCGCTACCAGGTGCGCAGCAACACCATCGCGCCCGGCGCGCGGACGCGACTCACGCTCGCCACCCCCGGCCTCGACAACATCATGCGCGCCACGGACGGCTCGTTCGACCCGTGGGACCCCGCCAACATCTCGCCACTGGTCGCGTACCTCGCATCTGCCGACTGCATCTTCAACGGCGAGACATTCGTCGTGCAGGGCGGCAACGTGACGCTCATCGACAGCTGGCGCCGTGCGGGCTCGATCGATCGAGACTCGAAGTGGACCGTCGCCGAGCTGGCGGACGCGATCCGGGCGCTCGGCACCGCGTGACCCCGGGACCGACCGTTCCCGAGCGCGACGGGCGCATCGTCACGCTCGAGGCCTCGGGGGTCGACGAGCTCGGCGTTGCGCCGTGGCCCATCCTGCTGCGGCGACGGCTCGCTCGGCGAGTGGGCGTCGATCCGTCGTGGGCCGTGCTGTGGATCGTGCTCGGGGGGCTGTTCACCACCGGCTTCACGATCACGCTGCTCGTCGTGTCGCTCGAGCAGGTGGCCGAGGAGATCGGCACGACGACGCAACTGCTGACGTGGGCGATCACGGGGCCGATGCTGGCGTTCGGCGTCGTGGGCCCTGCGTTCGGCAAGGCCGGCGACCTGTGGGGGCACAAACGCATCTTCGTCGGTGGTCTGCTGTTCGCGGGACTGTTCGCCGTGGCCACTGCGTTCGCATGGGACGCACCGTCGCTCATCGCATTCCGCATCCTGTCGGCGACAGCGGGCTCGGCGTGCAGCCCGTCGGCGATGGCCTACATCAACCGGGTGTTCGAACCGGGCGAGCGGGTGCGGCCGCTCGGCTACTGGAGTTTCGTGACGGCAGGCTCGCCGGTCATCGGTGTCGTCGTCGGCGCGCCGCTCGTCGACGCGATCGGGTGGCGTGCCATCTTCGCCATCCAGGGGCCGCTGTGCCTCGTCGGTTTCGTAGTGGCACTGTGGCTGTTGCCGCGCACCGACCGGGTGCAAGGGGTTCGCTTCGACGTTCGCGGCTCGCTCACGCTGGGACTCGGTGCATCGCTGCTGCTCGCCGCCGTCTCGCAGGGACGATCGTGGGGATGGGGGAGCGCAGCGACGCTCGGGTGCTTCGCCGGATCGGTCGTCGGACTCGTCGCGTTCGTCCTCGTCGAGCGCACTGCCGTTGCACCGTTGGTGGTGCTGCGCTGGTTCGGGACACGCAACCTCGTGCTGCCCGTCACCACCCAGATGCTCACGAACTTCGCCTACATGGGTGGGTTCTTCCTCATCCCGCAGGTGCTCGGTCGCCCGCGCGGCTTCGGCTACTCGACGTCCGTCGTCGGCAACCTCGTCATCGCCCGACCACTGGCCTTCTCGATCATCGCCCCGCTCGCTGCGTTCGCGACCGTGCGGCTCGGCGAGCGCGTTGCCGGTGTGGTGGGAGCGCTCGGTGTGGTGGGGTCGATGGTGCTGTGGGCGACGGTCCACCCGTCGACCGGCTACGTGGTCATCATCGTCGCGACCGCGCTGTCGGGTGTGGGGTTGGGCATCGCCTCGCCGGCACTCACGGCGCTGGTCGCCGGCGCGGTCCACGAACGCGACATGGGGGTCGCGGCCGCGATGCAGCAGCTGATGACACAGTTGGGGGCGGTACTCGGGTCAGCGGTGATGGCGACGGTCAGCGCGACGGCGACGGCTGATCATCTCGCACCCTTCGCGACCGCATTCTGGGTGGCGGCCGCCGTTGCGGCAGTGGGCGCCGTCGTGGCCGCGTTCGTGCAACCGACGCCACGCTGAACCGCGGCGAGTCGGAGGACGTCAGGACGCGACCGGCGGGATCAGGCGGTGATGTCCTTGATCTTGGTGGCGATCTCCTTGGCCACCTCGTCGGCCGGCATCGCGGTCTGCATGGCCATCATCTTCATCATGTCGCCCTGCACCTTGATCTTGCCGGCCATGAACGCCTGCATGCTGGCCGCCTGATCCTGATCGACGAGCACCTTGCGTGCGGTCTCCCAGTCGGTGGTCACCGTCAGGTCGGCGCCGTCCAGCTCGCCATGCTCCATCACGACGGCACCCGACGTGGTGTCGATGAAGATGCGGACCGTCCCGTCGCCGAACGGCACGTCGGTGATGACCTGGTTCATCTTGATCGGGACGTTGACCTTGGCGGCCACATCGGCGTACTGCTCGCGGATCTCGCGGGCAGCCGTCATCCACTCGTCGGACAGGAACTGGTACGTCATGGTTCGGGACTGTACCCAGTGGCACCCTGCCGTGCGGCAGCGAACCGGTAGGCGAGCCGCACGGCGAGGGCCTGCCGGATCTCGGGCGCAGCGTCCTGGCTGAACTCCTCGCGATAGGTGGCGTCGGTCGTGAGGAAGACCGTGAAGTACATGCCGCTGAAGGCACCGAGGAACGCGGCCACGCGGAGCAGTTGTTCGCTGACGACCAGCGTGCGCCCACCCACCGTCCATCCCCAGAGCACGTGCACCTCTGCCTGTGTCCAGTAGGCGGTGGTGGCCTCGGGCACGGCGAGCAGCCCGAACACGAGGAAGAACGCGAACAGGCTGACCGCGACCACGGTGATGACGATGGCCTGGCTGAAGAGGCTGACGAGACCGATGTTGACCTGCTGGCGCGTGCTGAGTGTGATCTCGCTCGGGTCGCCCGACGTCGGCAGGTCGATGTCATCGGCGGGTGTGCCGCCGACGAGTCGGTCGACCTCCGCCCAGTCGTCGAATGCGTTGATGGCGCGGATGGCTGCAGGGACCCGCGACAGCACGAACGTGCTCCCGAGGGCGAAGAACAACGCGAGCACCACGACGTAGACGGGCCCGTCGAGAGTGCCGGCGACCTGCCAGACCTCGGCGTTGATGAAGAGGAACGTCGTGAAGAGCAGCAGCAGCGGCAGCGCACGGGCGAGCATGCGACCGACGGTGGACGCCTGGGCGAGCAGTTGTGACCCGGCCCAGCGGATGATGGGGATGACGCCATAACTGGTGGTGACGTAGATGACGGAGAGGACCACCAGCCCCTCGACGAGGGCCTGACCCGCGTCGGCCCACTGCCCGAACACGATCGACGGCACCGTCGGCCCGATCAGGAAGACGGCGAGCTCGGGAGCGTCGATGTGTCGCGGCCGCGCGAACGGCGGCCGGTGGCGCAACAGGTTCGCGACCGCCCAGCCGACCAGCAGGACGAGCGCGACCACGCTGGCGGCAGCGGCGTTGCGGCCGCCGCCCCAGTCCTCGAGGTCGAGGCCGTGCAGGCCGCCTGCCACATACGCGAGCACGAGCACCGGGAATGCGCGGGTCCAGATGTCGCGTCGCGCGGCGTACGGCTCGATGAAGTGGGGCACGCCGCGGCGGATGAACCAGGTCTCCAGCTCGGTGCGCCCCTCGTGCATCGGCCGAGTCTATGAATCGGCCTGTGACAGGCGTGACAGCGCAGTGCGATCAGCACAATCCGCTTCGCATTCACGGTGCGCAGCGACCACGATGAACGCATGGCAGTCATCCTGGTCACCGAGGCCATCGCCGACGGCGGGCTCGACCGGCTCCGCGCCGCCGGCCACGAGGTCCGGGTCGAACCCGACCTGTCGCGGCTCGAGTCAGCGATCGTCGACGCGCAGGCGCTGATCATCCGGTCTGCCACGCAGGTGACGGCGGCGCTGCTCGAGCGGGCGCCGGCACTGGTGGTCGTCGGTCGCGCCGGCATCGGTCTCGACAACGTCGACGTGACGGCCGCGACGCGGCGTGGTGTGATGGTCGTGAATGCGCCGCAGAGCAACATCGTGTCGGCTGCCGAGCACACCATGGCGCTGCTCCTCGCCCAGGCGCGCAACGTGCCGCAGGCCCACGCGGCGCTCGTCGCCGGTCGGTGGGAGCGGTCGCAGTGGGAGGGCGTCGAGCTCGCGGACAAGACGCTGGCGATCATCGGCCTCGGCCGGATCGGCAAACTCGTCGCCGACCGTGCCAAGGCGTTCGGCATGCGTCTCGTGGGGCACGACCCGTTCGTGTCGGCCGAGCGGGCGCGGCAGATGGGCGTCGAACTGATGCCGCTCGAGCAGGCAGTGGCGGAGGCCGACTTCCTCACCATCCACCTGCCGAAGACGAAGGAGACGACGGGCCTCATCGGCCGCGACCTGCTCTCGAGGGCCAAGCCGACGCTGCGCGTCATCAACGTGGCGCGTGGAGGGATCGTCGACGAGGTCGAGTTGGCGGCCTGCATCCGTGAGGGCATCGTTGCGGGTGCGGCCCTCGACGTCTTCGCCACCGAGCCCACGACCGAGTCGCCGCTCTTCGGCCTCGACACCGTGGTGGTCACACCGCACCTCGGCGCCAGCACGCGCGAGGCGCAGGACAAGGCCGGCGACACCATCGCCGACATGGTGCTCCTGGCGCTGGCGGGCGACTTCGTCCCGTTCGCCGTCAATGTCGACGCGACCGAGGCGAGCGAGACGCTGCGGCCCTATCTGCCGCTGGCCGAGCGACTGGGCCGCCTGTTCGCGTCGTTGGTGGGTGGCTCGCCCGACGCGATCGAGGTCGTCGTCGAGGGCGACGTCGCCGGGCACGACACGCGCATCGTCACGCTCGCCGCGCTCAAGGGATTCCTCGACGCGATCAGCGACGAGCCGGTGTCGTACGTCAACGCCCCGCAGCTCGCGACGCAGAAGGGCATCGACGTGCGCGAGTCGCGCAGCAGCAACTCGCCCGACTACGTCAACCTCGTGACGCTGCGCGGCGGTGGTCACAGCATCAGTGGCACCTTGGTGGGCCGTCGCGCCGAGCAGCGCCTCATGGCGATCGACGAGCACCGCTTCGACGTCCCGCCGGCAGAGCACATGCTCATGGTCAAGAACGACGACCGTCCCGGCATGATCGGTGTCGTCGGGACGACGCTGGGCGACGCGGGTGTCAACATCGCCGACATGGACGTCGGTCGTGCCGCCACGCCCGGTACCGCCACGATGCTGATCGCCCCCACCGAGCGGGTGGCCGACGACGTGCTCGCACGCCTGAGGGACACGCCCGGCATCCTCTCGGTCGTCCGCCTCGAGGGCTGACACGCTCGCCCGTCAGCCGCGGGCCAGCACGGGTGGGGAGGGTTTCGGCTGATCCGCCCCCATACTGCACGGAGCGAGCGCACGATTCGGTGCGGTTCGCGGTCGTTGTTGCAACGCTTCGGGCCCTGTGCCCAGCGAGGTTCCCCTTCGAGGACAGCCCACGCATCGTCGGCCACTTCGAAAGGAACCATTCATGACCACCCCCCCCCC
>JBMSSR010000097.1:0-10338 GCA_049424465.1 Ilumatobacteraceae bacterium | reverse complement strand
GTACAACAGCGTTCCGGCGGAGTTCATCGTCAGGAACGTCGGCGGCGCAGCGACCGCAATGGTCGTCACGACTGCATTCGTCGCCGTGTTGATCACTGTGACCGTGCTGTCCAGGTAGTTCCCGACGTAGAGGCGGGAGCTGTCCGGGGACACCGCCAAGAGACCGGGCCCGGACCCAACGGTGATCGACGTCGTACTGCACGAGGACGGCACTGTGGTCGTGGTGGTCGAGGACGTCGTCGAGGTCGAGGTCGTCGACGTTGTCGAGGTCGTGCTCGTCGTCGGCGGCACGGTGGTCGATGTCGTCGTGGTGGTCGACGTCGTCGTGGTCGACGATGTCGTGGTGGTCGAGGTCGTCGTCGAGGTCGTCGTCGTGGACGTTGCCGTCCCGACACACGAGAAGCTCTGCTGGATCGACTTCCCCGAGCCCCCGGCACCGGAGTACAGGCGCGCTCCGCTCACGTACCACGTGCCCGACAGCGCATCAGCGGGCGTAGGTACGGCCACCGAACCCGATGAACCGCCGTTCGCCGCCACGACCGCACTCGTCGTCGACACGTTGTTGCGCGTCGTGCTGCGCCCGCTCGGGCTCGTGTAGTCGACCGTCAACGAGGAGGTCGCGAATCCCGACCACGAGACCGTCACCGACGCACCCACCGCGCCGGGACACGTGTCGACGCTCACGGTCGTCTTGGTCGCCGCATTCGACACCCCCACCGACACCGCTGCCACGACACCCACTACCGCTATCGCGATCGACCGCTGACGCACGAGCCACCCCCACTGATGCACCGGAAACGAGTGCACATTAGTGAACGTCGTTCACACCGTCAACGACGAAGCCTTACTGTCGTACCGCCGTCGTCAGACCGCTGCGGGCGTGTTGGCCACGAGGCGGGCCGCGAACTCCTCGGCGTGCTGGGCGAGCTTCGAGCGGTGCAGAGCCACCCCACCGATGACGTCGCACCCGACGACTCGCAGCGCCGACTCGAGACGATCGAGCGTGCGGCCCGGGTTGAGGGCGTACGTGCAGAACGTCGCCGCCCGCTTCCCGCGCATGGCCGGCAGGTGCTCGATGGCACCGATGCCCCACGGGGCCTGGCCGACGACGAACAGGCCGTGCACCCACGTACCGACGACCACCACGTCGGCGTCCTGCACCGACTGCAGGTCTGGGCGACGAACCGGCGACACGCCCGTGACGCCCCAGCCCTCCTGCTGCAGGTCGGCGGCGATGAGTTCGGCCGCGGTGCGAGTGTTGCCGGTGAGGCTCTCGAAGAGGATGGCTGCCTTCATGCCGCCTATTGAACCATGTCGGCTGCAGCCGCCACGGCCCGCGCCGCCCGGATGCGGTGCACGATGGTCACCACGGTGCTGGTGACACTGGTCGTCATCACACTCACCAGCACCACCACCGTCACGAGCGGAATGTGGTGCGTGCTGAGGAAGAGGAAGGCGTCGGGTACCGAGTAGGCGACGGCGGTGACCACTGCCCATCGCACCGCACGGCGGCGTTCGCCGTCGACGAACGACACCACCATGATCGGCGTCGACCGGCCGAGGACGAGCGACGACGACAGGTCGACGGCCAGGTACGTGAACGGGTCGAGCCCGTAGTCGCCGAGCAGCACCCAGGCCAGCAGTGTGCGGACGAACGACCAGCACACTGTCGCCACCGCCCAGAGCCGGGCGAGGAACCGGCGCCGCCGCACGACGTGATCGGGCCACGCCGTGGCAATCCGTCCGGCAGTCCGTCCGGCACCCGGCGTCATCGGGACCTCATCCACGCTTGGTGAGCGGTGCCCAGGCGAGCGACAGGTGCTTGGTGCCGACACCGGGGAACCGGATGGTGGCCTCGGCACGGTCACCGTCGCCCCGGATCTCGATGATGATCCCCTCGCCGAACGAGGGGTGCTCGACGTCGTCACCCACCTTGAGGCCGAGCGACTCGGCGCCCTGGTGCTGCGGGGCGGCCCGACGCGATGCCATCGCGGCGTCGACGACCCGCTCGCGGTGCGCCTCACCACCCATGTCGTCGTCGGGGTCGAACCCGCTGACCGGCGACCGTCGCTCGTCGCGCCGACGGTACGACGGCATGTCGCCCGTGCCGCCGCTGCGATAGGCGGCGCGGCCGCCATAGCTGCTGCGCCCACCGACACTGCCACCGCGCGTCTCGACGAGGGCACCGGGAATCTCGTCGAGGAACCGCGACGGCGGGTTGTAGTTGGTGGTGCCGAAGAGCTGGCGGCTCCACGAGTTGCAGAGGTGCAGGCACCGTTGCGCGCGGGTGATGCCCACGTAGGCGAGCCGGCGCTCCTCCTCCATCTCGGTCGGCTCGGTGAGCGCGCGGTTGTGGGGGAAGACACCCTCCTCCATGCCCACGATGAACACGGCCGGGTACTCGAGGCCCTTGGCGCTGTGCAGCGTCATCAGCACGACGCGATCGTCGTCGTCGATGTCGTCGGTGTCGGCCACGAGGCTCACCTGCTCGAGGAACTCGTCAAGGCGCGTGAACTCGCGCGCCGAGCCGATGAGCTCGCCGAGGTTCTCGAGCCGACCAGTGGCCTCGATGCTCTCCTCGGCCTCGAGCTCGGCCAGATAGCCGCTCGCCTCGAGCACCGCCTGCAACACATCACCCGGCGACGACTCGTCGTGCACCTGCGCCGACACGTCATCGAGCACACGCAGGAACGACTCGATCCCTCGCGCCGCGGCACCGGTGACCCCGGCATCGGCAGCCCGCCGCATCGCGTCGATGAAGGTGAGGCCCTCCGCGTTCGCCAGCGCATCGACTTTCGCCATGCTGGTGTCGCCCACACCGCGCTTGGGCACGTTGAGCACCCGCTTGATGCTGACCTCGTCGGCCGGGTTGACCACGGCGCGCAAGTAGGCCATCGCGTCCTTCACCTCGCGCCGGTCGTAGAAGCGGGTACCGCCAACGACGCGATACGGCACGCCGAAGCGCATGAGCGCCTCTTCGAGCACGCGGCTCTGGGCATTCGTGCGGTAGAACGCTGCGATGTCGCGCCAGAGGTAGTGGCGATCACGGTGCAGCTCCTGCATCGTGCGCACCACCCACGTGGCTTCGTCGCCCTCGTCCTCTGCCTGGTAGCGCACGATGCGGTCACCCTCGCCCAGCTCACTCCACAGTTGCTTGTCCTGCCGTTGAGGGTTGTTGCGGATGACTGCATTGGCAGCATCGAGGATGGTCTGCGTGCTGCGGTAGTTCTGGTCGAGGATGATCGTGGTGACCTGGTCGAACGCGTTCTCGAACTGGGTGATGTTGCGTACGTCGGCACCACGCCACCCGTACACCGACTGGTCGCCGTCGCCCACGATCGTGATCTGCCCGTGGTCGGCCGCCAATGACAGCGCGATCTCGTTCTGCGCCATGTTGGTGTCCTGGTACTCGTCGATCAGGATGTGTCGGAACCGTCGCTGGTAGTGGGCGAGCACATCGGGGTGCGTGCGGAACAACTGCACGGTGCACATCAACAGATCGTCGAAGTCCATCGCGCCGGCCTTGCGCAGACGATGCTGGTACTCGACGTAGATCTCGGCATGCTTGCGCTCGAAGATGTTGGTCGCCCTGTCGAGCGCCTGCTCGGGCGTCACCAACTCGTTCTTCCAGAGGCTGATCTGCCCGTGCGCGGCTCGCGGCGCGAACCGCTTGGCGTCGAGACCGAGGTCGCGCACGACGTATCCGGCGAGCCGCTGTGCGTCGCTCTGGTCGTAGATGCTGAACGTGCGTGGATAGCCGAGTACGTCGGCGTGCGACCGGAGGATGCGGACACACGCCGAGTGGAACGTGCACACCCACATCGCCTTGACGACGGGCCCGACGAGCGCGGCGACACGGTGCTTCATCTCGTCGGCGGCCTTGTTGGTGAACGTGATGGCGAGGATCGACGACGGATGTACCCCCTCGTGCACCAGATGCGCGATGCGATGCGTCAGTACCCGGGTCTTGCCGGAGCCGGCTCCCGCCACCACCAGCAGCGGCCCGTCACGGTGCAGCACGGCATCGAGCTGGTCGGGGTTGAGCGAGTCGAGGTCGAGCCCCGCCGGCGCGCCGCTGCCCGGCTCGGGCCCGAAGAGCGACGGCGTGTCCGACATGACCTCGTCATCCTACGGACACGGTGTCATCGGGTGGCGGGGGCTCAGGCCCGAGGACACTCGTCACTCCACGGCCTGTCACCGCCGAGGGGACCGCCCCGCAGACGGGCCATCACTAGGGTGGCGCCGATGCTGCGGCCCATCCGGCTCCTCGTGCTCTCCGCCGTCGGTGGCGCCGTGACCGGCCTCGTCGTGTTCGCCTTCCTGCGCTCGCTCGACGCCGTCACCGATATCCGGCTCGAGACGCCGTGGCTCGTGTGGCTGCTGCCGGTCGTCGGCATCGTCGTCGCCGCCACGTACCACGCGTTCGGCGGCCGGGCGAAGGGCGGCACCCCGGGCGTCATCGCCGAGGCGAACGTCCTCACGCACGGTGCACCGGCACGGATGGCCCCGCTGATCTTCGCCGGCGCGTCAGCCGGACACCTGGTCGGCGCGTCCGTGGGGCGCGAGGGCGCCGCACTGCAGCTCGCCGCCTCGGTCACCGACACCGGTGCGCGAGCACTGCGGCTCGGTTCCGCCGACCGGCGCTACCTCCTCGCCGCGTCGCTGGCCGGCGGCTGGGGCGCCGCATTCGGCGTGCCCGTCACCGGCGTCGTGTTCACCTGGTGCTTCGCCCGCCACCAGCGCCTGCGCACCGTGCCGCTCTCCATCGCGTCAGCGCTGGTCGGGCGCGCCGTGGTGCAGCGGCTCGGCTACGACCTCTCGTCGGGTGTCACCGTGCCCGACACCGACTGGGGCCCGCGACTGTTCGCCGCACTCGTGCTCGCCGGCATCGCATTCGGGCTGCTGGCGCGCCTGTTCGTGGCGCTGCTGCACGGCGTGCGCCGGGTCACCGCCCGTCGCATCCATGCACCGGCGTGGCGCGCCGCGGCAGGCGGTGTCGTGCTGATCGGATACTTCGCCGTCTTCGGCCGCGACACGATGGGCCTCTCGCTCCCCCTGCTGCGCGAGGCGCTTGCCGGTGACCACGTGCGCTGGTTCATCGCACCGCTCAAGCTGGTGGCGACAGCACTCTCGCTCGGCACCGGTTTCGTCGGTGGCGAGGTGGCACCGCTGTTCGTCATCGGCGGTACTGCCGGCGCGTCACTCGCAGGCTTCCTCGCACTGGACGGCTCGCGCCGGCTGCTCCTCGCGGCACTCGGCTCCACCGTCACGTTCGCCGCAGCGGCATCGGCCCCGATGCTCGGCGTCGTGCTCGCCGTCGAGCGATTCGGGTGGCACGCCCTCGTGCCGGCGCTCGTCGTGTCGTGCAGCACTCGCGTCGCCGCCGGGCGACCGGGCCTCTACACCGCGCACCACTGATCTCACGGCCAACGGCGCGCACCCCGACGGGCAGTGATGACAGTGTTCAGGTGCGCAGCGAACTGAGCGCGTCGGCGTCCAGGAGGTCGACCACCATCGCCACCGGACGCCGCGGTCCCATCACTGCCTCGAGTGCCCGACCACCGTTGGTCGTGGTCGGCATCCCGACGGTGAGCACGCCGAACCGCACCGACGGGTCGACCGAGTGCGCGACTGCGGCCTTGGCGATCGCGCGCCACAGCAGCTCGATGCGCTGCGCACCGGGCCGGTTCGAGGTACGACCGCCGACGACCTCGAACCACCAGCGACGACCACGGCGGTCGACCGCCGCGAGCGTCGGCTCGACGCCCGGCACGATGCGGTCGCCGTCGGTGATGTCGACATAGCCGGCCTGCTCGAGCATCGCTGCTGCGAGATCCTTGGCGGCCCACCCGTTCTCGAGCGGATCGCCGTGCGTGCTCGACCGCGAACCCAGTCGCACCTGCGGGCGGGCGTGCTCGTCCGCCACACGTTCGGCCGCAGCGGTCACATAGCGCGGATCGGTGTCGTAGCCGACGAAATGGCGACCGGTGCGCCGAGCCGCCACCGCAGTGGTGCCCGAACCCATGAACGGGTCGAGCACGAGCTCACCCTCGTAGGTGTTCATGTGGATGAGCCGTTCGGGCAGCGCAATGGGGAACGGCGCCGGGTGGTTGACGCGCGCCGCGCTCTCGGGCGGGATCTCCCACACGTCGACCGTCGCCTCCATGAACTCGTCGCGGCTCATCGTGCTCACCGACGGCATGCCGCGCTTCGCGCGCTCCTTGACGTCGACGGCACGGTCGAAGCGATCCTTGGAGGCGATCACCACACGCTCGGTGAGGTCGCGCAGCACCGGGTTGGCCGGCCGTTGGAAGCTCCCCCACGCGCAGTTGCCGGCAGCACCGCGCTGCTTGACCCAGACCACCTCGCCGCGCAGCAACATGCGCAGGTCGTCCTGCAGGATGGTGGTGACGTCTGCGGCGAGCGAGCGGTACGGGCGGCGGCCGAGGTTGGCGATGTTGACCGCGATGCGGCCACCCGGCTGCAGCACCCGTCGGCACTCGGCGAAGACGTCGCGCAGCATCGTGAGGTAGTCGACGTAGTTGGCCGGCACATGCCCCTCGCCGAGCACCTCCTCGTATGCCTTGCCCGCGAAGTAGGGCGGCGAGGTCACCACCAGTGCCACCGACGCATCGGCCACATGGTGCATGTCGCGCGCATCGCCGACATAGATGCGGTCGAGGTCCCGCGGTTCGTTGACCTGGTCGTCGTCCGAGACCTGAGGCGCCGCGAACCGCTCGTAGAACGGTCGCGAGTCGTGCCCCTCGCGCCTGCCGACGCCGAATGCAGACGTGCGCGTCCCGCGTCGCGGGGCCGTCAAGGGGTGCGCTCCCGGTGCTGCACGCGGTCAGCGTACGCGGTGCCGCGCGCGTCACGCGCGATGCGCGTCGATTCAACGGCACCGGGGTGGGCACCGGCCGCGTGCCGCGTCGTAGATTGGCGACATGTCGTACCGGTACCTGTGGACGCCGCTGCAGCTCGGCCCGGTCACGACGCGCAACCGCATCGTCTTCAGCGCGCACCTCACCAATTACGCGCGCAACGGCCTACCGACCGAGCAGCACGCGGCGTACTACGCGGCGCGCGCTGCCGGCGGTGCGGGGCTGATCATCACCGAGGAGCACAGCACCCACCCCACCGACTGGCCGTACGAGAAGCTCATCCACGGGTTCCACCGGGAGGTGATCCCCGGGTACCGGCGCATCACCGACGCCGTCCACCGTCACGGCGTGCCGATCTTCGCCCAGATCAACCACAACGGCGGTCAGGCCTCGTCGATGTTCTCGCGTCTGCCGGTGTGGGCACCCTCTGCCGTCGCCGACCCGCTGTTCCGAGAGGTCCCCAAGGCTGTCAGCCGTGCCGAGATCGACGAGATCGTCGCGGGCTACGCGCTCGTTGCATCGCACTGCGCAGAGGGGGGCTTCGACGGTATCGAGCTGCAGTGCAGCCATTCCTCCATCGTCCGTGGCTTCCTGTCGCCGGTCACCAACCACCGCACGGACGAGTACGGCGGCTCCGTCGAGAACCGAGCCCGCATCCTCGTCGACATCGTCGCCGCCGTCCGCCGTGTCATCGACAACCGCCTCGCGCTCGGCGTCCGGCTGTGCGGTGACGAGCTCATCGAGGGTGGTACGACGATCGATGACGCCGTGGCCGTCGCCCGTCTCGTCGAGGCGACCGGTCAGGTCGACTACGTCAACACCTCGATCGGTGTCGCGACCGCGAGCCTGTTCATGATCGAGGCGAGCATGCACGTGCCACCCGGGTACGCGATGTTCATCCCCAGCGCATTCCGCCAGGCCATCGACCTCCCGGTGGTGGGTGTCGGCCGGTTCAAGGACCCGCAGCAGGCCGAGCGCGCGCTCGCCGACGGCCAGTGCGATCTCGTCGGCATCGTGCGCGGCCAGATCGCCGACCCCGATTTCGCAGCGAAGGCTCGCTCGGGGCGCACCGATGACATCCGCCTGTGCCTCAGCTGCAACCAGGAGTGCGTCGGGCGCATGGGCCTCAACCGATGGCTCGGGTGCATCGAGAACCCGCGCACCGGTCGCGAGTCCTCGGGCATCGGCCTGCCGACGCGCGTGACGGTGCGCCGCGACGTGCTCGTCGTGGGTGCCGGGCCGGCCGGTCTGCAGGCGGCAATCGCGGCAGCGCGCAATGGACACCGTGTCACGGTGCTCGAGCGAGGGTCCGCGGCAGGCGGCCAGGTGCGGATCGCCGCATCGGTGCCGAACCGGGCCGAGTTCGGCGATCTGGTGCGCAACCAGCTCGCCGAGTGTGCCCGGCTCGGTGTCACCATCGAGCTCGGTACCGAGGCCGATCTCGACTCGGTGCGCTCGCGGCGTCCCGATCACGTCGTCGTCGCGACTGGCGCTGTCGCCCAGCGCCCCTGGTGGGTCGGTGGTGACGAGACGCGAGTGCTCGACGTGCGCGAGGTGCTCGACCCGTCACCCGATTCGGCTGTTCCGACGACCGGCGACCATGTCGTGGTCATCGACGAGCTCGGTTTCCATCACGCCACCTCGGTCGCTGACGTGCTCGCCGATCGCGGGTGCCGCGTCGAGGTCGTCACGCCGGGCATGGTCGTGGGACAGGACCTGGGGATCACGCTCGACATGGAGCACTGGTGGATGCGCGCCCACCGCAAGGGCATCGTCCAGCGCACCGATCTCGTCCCGATGGGCTTGCACGGCGGCGAGCTCACGCTGTTGCACCACCCCACCGGCGCGCAGCACACCGAGCGGCCCGACTGGGTGGTGCTCGCGATTCCCGCATCACCCGCGGACTCGCTGTACCACCAGGTACGCGCGGCCGGTCTCGCTGTCGAGCGCGTGGGTGACTGTGTCGCACCCCGCCGGGCGCACGCTGCGGTCGTCGACGGCGAACGGGTCGGCAGCGGCGTCTGACGCGCGATGCCACTCGGAGGCTGTGGCGAGTACCCTGCCGCACGCATGACCGCGTCAGTTCCCCGCCCTGCGATCACCCCGCCGGCGATGCTCGGCATCCTCGGTGGCGGGCCGTTCGGCCGGTATTCCGTGATGGCGGCCCGCTCGATGGGGTACCGCACGACGGTCCTCGATCCCGACCCGCACGCGCCCGCCGGCACCGTGGCAGACGTGCACCTCGTGGCGCCGTACGACGACGCTGCAGCGCTGCGCCAACTGGCCGACACCTGCGCCGTCGTCACCACCGAGTTCGAGACCGCACCGGTCGAGGCGCTTCGAGCCGTCACCGAGCGCACGCTCGTGCGCCCCTCGCCCGATGCGCTCGCCGTGTGCCAGGACCGCATCGCCGAGCGGTCGTTCCTGTCCGAGCTCGGCGTACCGCTCGCACCGTGGCGAGCCATCGTCACCGAGATCGACGTCGAGGCAGCCGTCGGCGCCGACTTCCCCGCGATCCTGAAGACCGCACGGCCGGTCGCCGAGGGCAACGGGCAGATGGCGGTCGTCAACCATGCGGCACTCGCGTCCGCGTGGGAGTCCCTCGGCCGGGTGCCGTGCGTGCTCGAGCGCCGCATGCGCGTGTTCAAGGACCTCAGCATCGTCATCGCCAGGACGCCCGACGGCTCGACGTCGTGCTACCCCGTCGCGCAGAACCTGCACATCAAGGGCGTCCTCGACTCGACGTACGTCCCCGCGTCGCTGCCGGCCGGCGGCCAGCAGGGTGCCGAGGACCTCGCTGCCTACATCGCCGACGAGCTCGACGTCGTCGGTGTGCTGACCATCGAGATGTTCGTCGTGGCGCGGTCGGTGTACGTCAACGAACTCGCCCCTCGGCCGCACAACACCGGCCACTTCACCCTCGACGCCTGCGTCACGAGCCAGTTCGAGCAGCAGATCCGTGCGGTGTGCGGTCTCGGCCTCGGCAGCAACGCCATGTCGGCACCCGGCGCCGCGATGGTGAACCTGCTCGGCGACGTGTGGGCCGACGGCGAGCCCGACTGGTCGCAGGTGCTAGCCGAGCCGTCAGCGCACCTGCACCTCTAAGGGTCGACCCCCCCGCGACCCGGTCGCAAGATGGGCCACATCACCGTCGCCGGCCCCTCGCCCACCGCGGCCGTCAGCAAGGCGCGCCAGGCTCGCAACCGCATCGTGCCCAAGCGACCCGCTGCACCGCGTGTCGAGGCATCGGCAGCGCCGATCGCCGAGCAGAGTCCCGACCCGGTCTGAAAACGCCGACAGCGCCCCCGCAGGGGCGCTGTCGAGGATGAGGTGCGCCGACGGCGCCCGGCTCACCAGCGGTAGTGGGCGAATGCCTTGTTGGACTCGGCCATCTTCTGCATGTCGTCGCGCTTCTTGATGCTGGCGCCGAGACCGTTGGCGGCGTCGAGCAGTTCGT
>JBMSSR010000096.1:0-10349 GCA_049424465.1 Ilumatobacteraceae bacterium | reverse complement strand
ATGAAGTTGCCGGGATCCCGCGCCAGCGCGTTGCAGGCGTCGTAGATCTCCTTCACGTTGCTCTCGGTGCCGACGGTGCGGATGACGTCGTCGGCCGGGTTCTCGCACCACTTGTCGAGCCAGTCGAAGCGCTCCTTGCTCATGCCGGCCGGCAGGATCGCGACGCCGCGCGACGCCATGATGCGGCTGATGGCGATGCCACCTCGCGCGTAGTTGCCGGTGCTGGGCCACACCGCACGGTGACGGGTCGGGTCGAACTGACCGGTCACGACGCGCGGCGCGAGGCACGAGTAGGCGGCGAGCACCTTGTGCGCGGTGATCATCGGGAACCGGTCGCCGAAGACGACGATGATCGGGCTCTCGACGCCGGTGAGGCTGCTGGGCAGCACGACGTGGTCGGGCACCTGTGTGCGCCCACCGTGCAGGTCGTTGAACCAGTGCACGCGCCACAGGTTGCGTGCGTCGGGGCCGTTCAGGTCGGCGTCGCCGACGAGCGCCGGATCGATACCTCCCGGACCGTTGGGGTCGGCGAGCTGGGCGAACGTGGGCAGCACGATGCCGCGCTCGCGGAAGCGAGCGACGCTGTTGGCGAGCGCCGACTCGTCGACGACGCGGTCGGCGAGGCCGAACTGGTTCTCGAGGGTGTCGCGAACCACGTCGCGGGTGGTCGTCGTGCTGGTCATGCTTGACATTTTGTCAAGCCAAGAGCCCTGTGCCGCACCATCCCCCAAATGAGTCGTTCGGCACCGTTTCCCGAAGGTTGGCCTTTCGTAATCGCTAGGGTGTCGCCATGTCGATCGCGGCGAGCGACCTCACCGGTGCCAAGCGGCGCATCATCGACCGGCTGAAGCGGGTCGACACCTGCACCGCGCCCGAACTGGCGCACGAGTTCGGCCTGACCGACACGGCGATCCGCCAGCACCTCGAGGCACTCGAGGCGGCCGGCCTCGTCGAGCGGCGCATGGAGCCGGCTGCCGGCCGTGGGCGCCCGCCCGTGCACTGGCACCTCACGCCCGACGCCTCGTCGTTGTTCGCCGACCGTCACGCCGACCTGACGGTCGACCTCATCACCAGCATCCGCGACTCTCTGGGTGACGACGCCCTTCGTACCGTCGTCGCCGCACGCGCCGACCGTCAACGCCTCGCCTATGCCGAGGTCCTCGCGCCCATCGACGGGGTCGCTCAGCGAGTCCAGGCGCTCGCCGAGCTGCGCAGTACCGAGGGGTACCTCGCCGAGGCCGTGGTCGACGACGGCGAGGTGCTGCTCGTCGAGCACCACTGCCCCATCGGCGATGCCGCCAGCACGTGCGAGCACCTGTGCGCCGCCGAGCTCGACGTGTTCCGCACGGCGCTCGGCCCCACCGTCGCCGTCCACCGCGAGCAGCACCTGCTGGCGGGCGACCACCGGTGCGCCTACCGCGTCACGCCCGCGTAGCCTTCGCAGGACCGTTGCGGGCGTGGCGGAATTGGCAGACGCGCAGGATTTAGGTTCCTGTTCCGAGAGGAGTGAGGGTTCGATTCCCTCCGCCCGCACATGATCATCGACCGACAGTTCTCGGCATCCCACAACGATTGGCCACAACTGCGCGACGCCGTGCAGCGTGCCGAGGCAGAGGGGTGCGGCCGCGCCTGGGTGCTCGACCACTTCGACGGCCGCGTCCTCGGCGGCGACCGCGACATGCTCGAGTGCTTCACGCTGCTCGGCGCGCTCGCCGCGTGCACCACGACGATCGGCCTCGGCACGCTGGTGGTCAACGTCGCCAACCGCCATCCCGCCGTGACCGCGGCTGCGGTCTCGAGCGTGCAGCGCATCAGCGGGCACCGGCTGATGCTCGGCATCGGCGCGGGCGCCGACCCGTCGATGCCGTGGGCGAGCGAGCACCACGAGCGCGGCATTCCGCTGCTGCCCACGCTCGCCGACCGGCAGGCAGCCGTCGTGCACCAGATCGAGCACCTCCGCCGGGTCGAGCCCACCCCGGTCGTCATCGGGGTCAACAGCGAGTCGCTCGCGCGCATCGCCGGTCAGCACGCCGATGGCGTCAACATCCGGCTCACCAGCCCACACGCACCGCGTTATCTCGCCGCGGCGCGCGAGGCGGCCGGCGACCGACCGTTCGACTGCAGCGGTTGGGCACACCACGACGACCAGCGCTCGCACGACCTCGCACTCGAGCTGGGCCTCGACCGTCTCATCCTGTTGCGCTGGGACCTCGGCTGACCGTCGGCGCCACGTGCGCCACAGCAGCGACAGTGATCAGCCCGCGGGACCCGCATGCCGACGCAGCGCGGCGAATGCCCTGCTGCGGTGCGACACCGCGTTCTTCTCGGCGGCGCTCATCTCGGCGAACGTGCGCCCGTCGCCGTCAGCGGGGATGAACACCGGGTCGTACCCGAAGCCGCGATCGCCGCGCTCCTCGGGTGCGATGGCGCCCTCGCACACGCCGTCGACGAGCAGTTCGCGCCCGTCGGGCCAGGCCACCACCACCACCGTGCGGAACCGGGCGGTACGCGTCGCCGCACCGCGCAGCCGCTCGAGCAGCAGCGCGCGGTTCTCGCCGCCCGTCGCCGACGGCCCGGCGAAGTACGCCGTGTCGACACCGGGCTGGCCGTCGAGTGCGTCGACGAAGAGACCGGTGTCGTCGCTGAGCGCCGGCATGCCGGCGAACGCCGCGACCGCCACCGCCTTCAGCCGTGCGTTGCCCTCGAGGGTGCCGGCGTCCTCGACCACGTCGGGCATCGATGCGGGTCGCGGCACCATGTCGGTCACTCCCCCGAGCAGCGCCGACATCTCTGCCACCTTGTGCGCGTTCGCCGACGCACAGACGACGCGGGCAGGCAGGTACGGCGCGTCGGGCATCAGCGCCCGAGCGGTCGCGGCGCCGGCGGTGTCGCCACCAGCTCGGCTTGCAGGTCGATGATCTGCGACAGGCCGTCGGTCGCGAGGCCCAGCAGCGAGTCGAGTTCGCTGCGCGAGAACGCCTGGCCCTCGGCGGTGCCCTGCACCTCGACGAAGCGCGGCTCGCCACCGGGCTGGCCCAGCACCACCACGTTCATGTCGACCTCGGCCGTCGAGTCCTCGACGTACGGCAGGTCCAGCACCGGCACGCCGCCGACGATGCCCACGCTGATCGCTGCGCAGTACGAGTGCAGCGGGTGCGCAGAGATGGACTTCGCCTGCACCAGTCGGGTGAGCGCGTCGTGCAGGGCCAGGTAGCCGCCGCAGATGCTGGCCGTGCGCGTGCCGCCGTCGGCCTGCAGCACGTCGCAGTCGACGATGACCTGTCGCTCGCCGAGCAGTCGCATGTCGCACGCAGCGCGCAGCGAGCGACCGATGAGCCGCTGGATCTCGACGGTGCGCCCACTCTGCTTGCCCTTGGCCGCCTCGCGGTCGATGCGCTCGGGTGACGCACCGGGCAGCATCGAGTACTCGGCGGTGACCCACCCCTTGCCCGAGTTGCGCATCCAGCGCGGCACGTCCTCGTCGATGCTCGCGGTGCACAGCACCCGCGTGCGCCCGAACGACACGAGCACACTGCCCGCCGCCATCTCGGTGTAGTCACGCTCGAACGTGATGGGTCGGAGTTCGTGGTCGGCGCGACCGTCGGGACGTGACATGTGGTTCCTCGTGACTACTCGTGCGATGCGTGCCGTGCAACGAACTCGCGGCGATCTGCGGGGGCGACTGTACGCCGTGCAGCGCTCAGCGCAGTGCCCACTGCTGAGCGTCGCGCAGTTCGGGGCCCAGCAACCGGCGGCCGAGGTCGGCGAACCACGCGATGTCACCGCTCGACAGGAACCGGTGCTCGGCCGGGCCACTACCCGGTGGGCGCAACAGCCCTGCGTCGGTGAGCGCGGCGCGTGCGGCGAAGGCCACCTCGTCGGCGCTGCTGACGAGCACCACGTCGGGGCCCATCACGTCGCCGATGACACGGGCGAGGAACGGGTAGTGCGTGCACCCGAGCAGGAGGCTGTCGACGTCGGCGTCCTTGACCGGCGCGAGCAGTCGCTCGGCGAGGATCGAGACCTCGTCGCCCGACGTCTGGCCGCGCTCGACGAACTCGACGAAGCCGGGGCACGCCGCCGAGGTGAGGTGTACCGCCGGGTCGGCGGCGTGCACCGCGCGCGCGTACGCGCCCGACCCGATGGTGCCGACCGTGCCGATCACACCTGCGCGCCCGGTGTGGGTGGCCCGCACGAGCGCCCGCGCACCGGGCTCGACCACGTCGATGACGGGTACCGGCAACTCGTCTTTCAGGATGTCGATGGCGGCGGCCGAGGCCGTGTTGCACGCCACGACGACGGCCTTGACGCCGTGCTCGCGCACGAGGCCCCACGCCAGCTCGCGCGCGAACTCGCGCACCTCGGCCTGCGGACGCGGCCCGTACGGGTAGCGCCCGGTGTCGCCCACGTAGACGAGGTGCTCGTCGGGCAGCAGGTCGATGAGGGCGCGGGCGACGGTGAGCCCGCCGAACCCACTGTCGAACATGCCGATCGGCCGCTCCATCGCCCAGAGGCTAACGAGCCCCACGGCCGGCGGGCCGCGCCCCCTACAGTCGCCGCATGCTCCTCGCCACCGCGCTGGCCCTCGGCGCGGCGGTGCTGCACGCCGGCTGGAACCTGGTGGCCAAGCGCGCCGACGGCGACCGGTACACGTGGCTCGCCGTGCAGTTCGCGATGGGGGCGCTCGTTGCGCTGCCGTTCCTGGTGGTGCACCAACTCACTGCCGGCATGCCGGCCGGTGCGTACGGCTGGGCGCTCGTGAGCGGCTGCGTACACCTGCCCTACACGTGGTTGCTGGCGCGGGCGTACACCCTCGGCGACTTCTCGGTCAGCTACCCGGTTGCCCGCGGCGGCGGAGCGGCCCTTGCCGCCGTGGGCGGCGTCGCGCTGCTCGGCGACCGACTCAGCGCCCTCGAGGTCGCCGGCATCGCAGTGGTCGTGGTCGGCCTGATGGTGCTGGCGGCGCGTGCCACACCACACAACCTTGCGATGGCGCTGGCGGTTGCCGCGACGATCGGCATCTACACCACCACCGACGCGCGCGGCGCTCGCCTCGCTGACAGTGCGGCGTACGTGTTCGCCTCGTTCGTCGCCACCGGGCTGACGAACACGACGTTCTCGTTGGTCACCGGCAGGGGCCCCGCGATCGTCGCCGTGCTGCGCGCCAACTGGCGCCGTGCGGCGCTGACCGGGTCGGCGTCACTCGTCACCTATGGCATGGTCCTGCTCGCGATGCAGTACGCGCCGGTGGGCTACGTCGCAGCGCTGCGCGAGTCGAGCGTGGTGCTCGCCGCGCTCGCGGGGTGGCGCATGCTCGGCGAGGACGACCACCGACGACGACTCACTGCTGCTGCCGTGGTCTTCGTCGGACTGCTCGTGCTGGTGGCCGGCCACTGACGGCGCGGCCACAGCGATGCGTCAGACGACCTTGATGAGGCGACCGGTGACGACGATGCGGTAGTAGAGGCTCGTCGGCGTGCCATCGGCACGTGAGCACGCGACCAACTGCGCCGTCGCCGGGCCGTAGGGCGTGGCGATGGCGTTGATGGTGCTGTAGTCGGGCCGCACCACTCGGCGATCGACGACGAGGTACACGTACTTGTGCCCGTCCGACCCTCTGAGGATGAACTTCTCGTTGACCGAGAACTGGTCGAGGTAGCGGAACGGCCCGGTGCCCTTGGTGCGGTGGGCGAACAACATGATGTTGCCCCGCTGGGCGACGTTGGTGCGGTCGGTCCAGCCGGCGGCGTAGCCGAGGTCGGCGACATAGTCGAGGTTGGTGCCCGTGCGGATCGCGACGTTGACCGACGCGTCGTACGAGTAGACACGGGCAGCGACGTTCGGCTTGAGCGACAGGTTCGCGGGCTTGGCGTTCGGTGCCGACATGGGGGTGCCGAGGAAGATGCCGGTGACGTCGACCTGCATGTGCGCGCCAGCAAGCGTGTAGATCGCTCCACCGCGCACGCTGACGCCACCGATCGCCGCGTTGGAGATCGCCTGGCGCCACTGGTTGAGGTTGAGCGTCGAGATGCCCGGGCGCGACTGGCCAGCCGGATAGACGGTGACGTAGCCGTTGCTCCAGGGCAGCGAGGCGCTGACGTTGTAGACCGCCGAGCCGACGCAGCCGGTGCACGAGTACGGGTTCGGCACCGTGAACTCGTAGGTGCTGCCGTTCCACGGGGCCAGGCTGACGAGCTTGGTGGTGTCGAGTCGACGGACCGGCGTGTAGCGCGGGATGAACAGACCGTCGGACGACCGGGCACCGCCCGAGCCCGTGTACCAGCCGATGAGGTCGACGATCAGGTGACCGCCGGCGGCCGAGTACACCTTGATGCTCTGCGTGCCGCCGAACAGGGCGACGATCGCCTGGCCGGCACGCGTCTGGTTGGGCGCGTCGGTGACGAGCACGCTGGTGCCGGGCATCGACGTGCCGTCCGACCATGCGGCCCACCGGCCGGCGGCAGCAGTGACCGCAGTGATGTTGACGACGGCGGCGATGGCGCCGGAGGGCACGTCGAACGGTGCGAGGTTCACCGTCGCGGTGGTGCCGGCCGCGAGCCGCGGGATGCCCTGCAGGTTGGTCGCGGTACCGGCCGCCGCACGGGTGTCGAGGGCGCGGGTGGCGCCGCCCGGGCGGAGCACGAAGCGACCCTCGGAGACCGTGTCGGTGACCGAGGTGTACACGCCGACGAGGTCGATGATGATGGGGAACGCCTTGCTGCGGTACAGCTCGAACGAGCCGTCGCTGCCGAGGCGGACGTGGGCGAGGTTGATGACGCGGCGGCCCGACTTGTCGATCGTCACGTTGGTCGTGACCGGTCGCGGTGTGAGCGACGGGTACACCGTGACGGTGCCGGCGCCGACGGCCGAGCTGGCGAGGATGCTGATGACCGCCGTCTTGGTGGTGGCGGGCACGCCGGCGCGGTCGGTGACCTTGACGCGGATGGTGGTGCTGTTGACCGTGGTGAAGCCCCACGGTGCCTCGGTGCCGTTCCACGACGTGCGGGCGATGCGCTGCGGCGTGAGCGGTACGTACTGGCTCGCCCCGCCCGGCACTGCGGCGGCCTGCACCGAGGCGGGCACCACCGTGGCACGGGTGACGGCCGATGCCGCCGGGACTGCGGCCGCAGCGACGACCGTCGAGGCGGCGATGGCGACCGCGGCGAGCCGCGCCGTCAGCGAGCGGGCACGACCACGGGTGGAGGACAATTCAGCAGACACGGCGGCCGATGTTAGTTGCCACTGACAGAATGTGAAACAGGGCGTTGACAATCCCCCGCCGGCCCACCAGAGGCCTTGGTCCCGATCAGAAATAGATGATCTGTTCGGCCTTCGCCTCGGCGGCGTCGAGGTCGTCGGTGTACGCCCCGGTGCTGAGGTACTTCCAGCCACCGTCGCACACGATGAACACGATGGTGCCCGACTCGATCTGCGAGGCGACCTTCACCGCGCCGGCCAGGGCGGCACCGGCCGAGATGCCGGCGAAGATGCCGCACTCGCGCACGAGACGCCGGGTCCACTCGATGCTCTCGCGGGGGCGGACGACCCGCTTGCGGTCGAGCAGGTCGAAGCCGTGCCAGTTCTCGAACAGCGGCGGGATGTAGCCCTCGTCGAGGTTGCGCAGGCCCTCGACGCGCTCGCCGAGCGGGGGCTCGATGGCGATCACCTGGATGTCGGGGTTGCGCTCCTTGAGGAAGCGACCGGTGCCCATGAGCGTGCCGCTGGTGCCGAGGCCGGCGACGAAATGGGTGATCTCGGGGCAGTCGCGCCAGATCTCGGGGCCGGTGCCCTCGTAGTGCGCGAGCGGGTTGTTGTCGTTCCCGTACTGGTAGAGGAAGCACCACTCGGGGTGCTGGGCCGCCATCTCCTGCGCCCGGCGCACCGCACCGTTGCTGCCCTCCTCGCCCGGGGTGAGGATCAGTTCGGCGCCGAACACCTCCAGCATCTGGCGGCGCTCGATCGACACGCTCGTGGGCATGAGGATCTTGATCGGGTAGCCCTTCATCTGGGCGATGGCGGCCAGGGCGATGCCGGTGTTGCCCGACGACGGCTCGATGATGGTCTGGCCGGGCTGCAGGCGACCGTCCTTCTCGGCCTGCTCGATCATGTGCTTGGCGATCCGGTCCTTGACCGAGCCGAACGGGTTCTGGCTCTCGAGCTTGGCGACGAGGCGCACCTCGGGGTTGGGCGACAGCCGGCTGACGTCGACCAACGGCGTATTGCCGATGAGGTCGAGCACGTTCTCGTTGATGACCACGGGGCCCTCCTGGGACACGTCGTGCAACCGCCCGACATCGGCGACTATTCCGACCAGTTCTGTCAGCATTGTACGCGGGCCCTCCGCCGGGCGGCCACCCCTGCCCGACAGTCGTGGCGGGGCCGGTCAGGCCAGGGCGACGGGCTCTTCGGCGATGGCGCCGTCGACGATGCGGTAGCTGCGGGCCTCGGGGGCGTCGCGCTTGAGCGACACGATCACGTAGTGCCAGCCCGGGTCCGGTGCCTGCGCCACGTCGGTCGGACTGGGGTACGGCTCGCTGTGGGTGTGGCTGTGGAACACGCCGATGACCTCGAGCCCGTCGTCCTCGGCGGCCCGTTCGGCCCGCAGCAGTTCCTTGCCGGGGATGCTGTAGATGCGCGCCGACGCCGACTCGTTGGTGCACGGCACGAACCGGCGCACCGTGGTGCCGGTACCGACCAGCAGGCCGCACGCCTCGAGCGGGTACCCGCGGTACGCGTGGGCGATCATCTCGTCGAACGCGGCCTGCGGGAACACGAGCGGCGCGGCGGTGGTCGGCTGGTCGGCGGGCATGGTGCCCGAAGGGTACCGCTACCCTCCACGGGCATGGCGAAGACCCGCGACAAGGCGGCGGCGGCCGGCGGGCGCACGATCATCGCCAGCAACCGCAAGGCCCGGCACGACTACGCCATCATCGACACGGTCGAGGCCGGCATCGTGCTGACGGGCAGCGAGGTGAAGGCGTTGCGCGAGGGGCACGCGCAGATCGCCGACTCGTTCGCCCGGGTCATCCGCGGCCAGGTGTGGCTGGACGGGCTGCACATCCCGCCCTACAAGTTCGCCAACGGGTTCGGCGCCCACGACCCCGACCGGGCGCGCAAGCTACTGCTGCACGCCAAGGAGATCGTCAAGCTCGACCACCAGGTGGCCACCGAGCACCTGTCGCTGGTACCGCTGGCGCTGTACTTCAAGGACGGCAGGGTGAAGGTCGAGCTGGCGCTGGCCAAGGGGCGCAAGCGCGCCGACAAGCGCCAGTCACTGGCCGAGCGTGACGCCAAGATGGACATTGCGCGGGCGATGGGCCGCCGCGCCAAGGGGAAGGACTGAGATGAGCACGCTCGCACTGGTGCGCCGGCCGAGCCCGCGCCTCGCCGAGGGCATCGTCACCCACATCGAGCGCACGCCGGTGGACGTGCACCTGGCAATGCGCCAGTGGCGCGACTACGTCGACACGATGGAGGCGCACGGGTGGCGCACCATCGAGGTGCCCGAGGCACCCGACTGCGCCGACGCCGCCTTCGTCGAGGACACGATGGTCGTGTTCCGCGACGTCGCCGTCATCGCCCGCCCCGGCGCCGACGAGCGCAAGCCCGAGGTGATGGCCGCGGCCGACACGATCGCGTCGCTCGGCTATCGGTTGGTGCGGATCGAGGCACCGGGCACCCTCGACGGCGGCGACGTGCTGAAGGTGGGCGACACCATCTATGTCGGTCGCGGCGGTCGCACCAACGCCGAGGGCATCGCGCAGTTGGCGGCGGCGTTCGAGCCGCTGGGCGCCACCGTCGTGACGGTGCCGCTGACCAAGGTGCTGCACCTGAAGAGTGCCGTCACGGCGCTGCCCGACGGCACGATCATCGGCTGGGAGCCGGCGGTCGACGACGTATCGGTGTTCCCCACCTTCGTGGCGATGCCCGAGGAGGGCGGCGCGCACGTGGTGCTGCTCGACGACCGTCGACTGCTGATGTCGGCCGACTGCCCGCAGAGCGCTGCGCTGCTTCGTGCCCGCGGCTTCGAGCCTGTCGAGGTCGACATCAGCGAGTACGTGAAACTGGAGGGCTGCGTCACCTGCCTGTCGGTGCGCCTCCGCGATGCGCCAGGGGCCTAGGCCTCGCCGAGGATGATCGCTGTGAGCCACCGACGGCCGATCTCGGCCGCCGAGTTCGGCCCGCCCTTCAGGTCGAAGCTCGGGTGGATGCCGTCGGGAAGCAGACGGTCTGCCTCTCCTGTCGATGCGACCCAGCCGGCAAGGTCTACGACTTCCACGAACGGCCTCGCCGACGCGACGTCGGACACGAGTTGGTTGTAGGCGGCGTACCGCTCGGGATACGGGTAG
>JBMSSR010000095.1:0-10448 GCA_049424465.1 Ilumatobacteraceae bacterium | reverse complement strand
CCACCGAGGCCTTGAACTCCTCGTTCGAGTTCGCCTCGACCTCCTGCAGCGACAGACGCTTCTGCCGGCGGATGACGCGCAGACGCTCGCCGACGCTTCGGCTGTAGGGCGAGGAGGACGCGTCCTCGTCGTAGTCACGCATGCGATCCGTCTCCTGCTCTCACTGGGTCGTCCGACCTATACAAGTTCAAAGCATGGCACACTCGATGACCAAATTCTCGCCACAGAGTGGCCGAGTGCCACTCAGCGCGGCATCAGTGTCGGCGACGCCAGGACACCGGCGACCACCGCGGCCGTCTCGACCCGCAACACGGTGGCGCCGAGCGACACCCGACTGGCACCCGCTGCGTCGGCAGCGGCGAGCTCGACACGGTCCCAACCCCCCTCGGGGCCGACGAGCACCGGGCCGAGCGACGTCGACGGGATGAGCGGCTCGCCGTCCGGATCGGCGAGGACGGCGCCCGGCTCGGCCAGCACGGTTGCCACGGCACACGGCCCCTCGATCCGGGGCAGCCAGACACGACGACTCTGCGACGCCGCCTCGCGCGCCATCCGGCGGAGCCGGTCGAGCTGGCGCGGCACACGGTCGGCGTCCCACCGCACCACACCGCGGGCCGAGTCGAGCAGCACGATGCGCTGCACACCCACCTCGACGAGTTTCTGCACCATCCAGTCGAGTCGATCACCCTTCGGCACGGCGGCCGCCACCGTGACGGCGGGTGCGGCCGCCGCAGGCTGGATGGGGCCGGTCGGGTCGAGCGATCCCGACCGGGCGACACACGGTCGCCACCTGCCGAGCCCGTCGCTCGCCGACACCACCTCGCCGTCACGCAGGCGCAGCACCCTGAACAGATGATGCGCGTCCTCGTCGGACAGTGCAGGTGCGTCGAGCGAGTCGACGAACACATGGGCCGCGCTCGAGCGCAGGTGCGGGTTCACCGCACTCCGATCACTGGAACGCCGACTTGATCCGTGCCAACAGGCCCTGGTCGACCTGCACGTCCTCGCCGCGCCCCGCTGCGAAGGCACGCAGCAGCTCGACCTCGGCGTCGGTGAGCTTGGTGGGGACCTGCACGTCGACCCGGACGCGCAGGTCTCCACGACCGCGCCCCTGCAGACGGGGCACCCCCCTGCCGCGCAGGACGAACTCGCGCCCCGGCTGCGTGCCGGCAGGCACGACGATCTCCTCGTCGCCGTCGAGCGTCGGCAGCGTGAACGTGGCGCCCAGTGACGCCTGCGCGATCGACACGGGCAGTTCGGTCACGAGGTCGTCCTGCTCGCGGCGGTAGCGATCGTGCGGCGCGACGCGAACGTGCACGTACAGGTCGCCGGTACTACCACCACGCGGGCCCACCGCGCCGCGTCCGGTGAGGCGCAGCGTCGACCCGGTGTCGACACCCGCGGGAACGTCGACCTGGTAGGTCTTCTCGGTGATGAGGCGGCCCTCGCCGCGGCAGGCGGTGCACGGTGTCACGATCACCTTGCCCAGACCACCGCACTTGGTGCACGCCGACGTCGTGACCATCTGCCCGAGCATGCTCTGACGGACGCGCTGCACCTGTCCCCTGCCGTTGCAGTCACTGCAGGTCACGGGCTGCGTGCCCTCGCCCGCACCCGATCCGTCGCAGTCGGTGCACCGCACCGCCGTGCGCACGCCGACGGGAATCGTGTCGCCGAACACTGCCTGCACGAACGTCACGTCGGCGACCACCTCGAGGTCCTGGCCACGCGGCGGCCCCGACGGGCCGCGCTGACCGCCGAACGGACTGCCGCCGCCGAAGAAGGCGTCGAACAGGTCGCCGAGGCCACCACCGAACATGTCGCCCTGCCCGCCAGCCCCGCCACCACCGACACCCTGCTCGCCGAACCGGTCGTAGCGGGCCCGGGCCTCGGGGTCACTCAGCACCTCGTACGCGCGTGCCACCTGCTTGAACCGTTCCTCGGCCGCCGGGTCGTCGGGATTGGCGTCGGGGTGCAGCTCGCGGGCAAGCCGGCGGTAGGCCTTCTTCAGGTCGTCGGACGACGCCGATCGCGACACACCGAGCAGTTCGTAGAAGTCGGCCATCAGCTGCTCTCCCCCAGTCGACGACCGAGTCGGTCGCTCACCACCTCGACGGTCGCCAGCGCCTGCGGGTAGTCCATCCGTGTCGGTCCGAGTACACCCACCGTGCCCACCTGCTCGCCGTCGACCACGACCGGCTTGACGACGACCGAGCACGCAGCAAGCGGTTCGAGGCCGTGCTCGACGCCGATCGCGACGGACAGGCCACGCTCGATGATCGACCGCACCAGCGACACGATGACGTACTGCTGCTCGAGCGTGTGCAGTACCGACCGCACGGTGTCGACCGCGTCGAACGCTGCCGCCATCGACGCAGCGCCGCCGACGAACACCGGCTCGTCTCCTGTCGTCGCGGTGAGCGCACCGATGGCTGCGGTGCAGAGCGCGTCGAGCTCTCGGTCGCCCGTCGGCCGGACACGCTCGGGCAACAACGCGCTGCCGATGAGACAGGCCTGCAGGTGCGACGTCGCCGCCGCGAGCCGGACCTCCGACGTCTCACCGGGGACGTCGAACGTCTGGCTCTCGACCGAGCCGTTCGACAGCACCGCCACCACCGTCGCCGAGCGCCCTGACAGGCCCACGACCTGGACCGTGCGAACCGTCGCCCGCTCGGCCCGCGGACCGACGACCACCGCAGCATGGTGCGTCACCTGCGCGAGCAGGTTGGTCGTCTGGTGCAGCAGCTCCTCGAGCCGGACGTGGGCCGTGTCGAAGAACTGTCCGACCCGCTGCTGCGCCGCCTGGTCGAGCCGACCCGGTGCCGCAACATGGTCGACGAAGAACCGGTAGCCCTTGTCGGTCGGGATGCGGCCCGCCGACGTGTGGGGCTGGGCGAGGTACCCCTCCTGCTCGAGCACGGCCATCTCGTTGCGGACCGTGGCAGAACTGACGTGCACCCCCGGCGCATTCGCCACGTGGGTCGACCCCACCGGCTGGGCGGTGGCGATGTACTCCTGCACCACGGCCCGCAAGATCGCCGTCTTGCGCTCGTCGAGCATCGACTCCTCCACAGCACTCGTCGGTCCAGATGTTCTGGCACTCAACCCTACCGACTGCCAACGCCGGCCCTGCGGCAGGGGCGGCACCCGTCGGTGACTGACGGGACCGTCAGCGTCCGGTCACCACCCGGTACCGCGCGAGCGCCTCGGCCCGCTCGGCGGCGTGGTCGACCATCGGCGGCGGGTACCCGTCGGGCCGCAACGGGCCCGGCGCGTGCACGGCTCGACCGGCGAGACCCGCCAGCTCGGGCACCCAGCGACGCACGAAGTCACCCTCGGGGTCGAAGCGCTCGCCCTGGCCGGTCGGGTTGAAGACCCGGAAGTACGGCGCTGCGTCGGTACCAGTCCCCGCCGTCCACTGCCAGCCGTGGCTGTTCGAGGCGAGGTCGCCGTCGACGAGGTGGCGCATGAAGTGCTTCGCACCCCATTGCCACGGCAGGTGCAGGTCCTTGACCAGGAAGCTGGCGACGATCATCCGCACGCGGTTGTGCATCCACCCCGTGGCCTGCAGCTGTCGCATCCCGGCGTCGACGACGGGGAATCCCGTCATTCCCTCGCACCAGCGGGTGAAGCGAGTGAGGGCAGCCGCATCGCGGTCGACGGGCATCGCGTCCATGCGCGGGTTCAGGTTGTGCCACGCCGACTCCGGAGCGCGGAACAGAACATCGGCGTAGAACTCGCGCCACGCGAGTTCGTTGACGAACACCCGTGTCCCGCGGGGCTGGACGTCGTCCGCAGCGCGATGCGCATCGACCGGTCCGAGGTCGTCGAGCCGCTGCCGGGGGGGCACGAGGCCCCACCGGAGCGCCGCCGACAGGCGGCTCGTCCCGTCGACCGCTGGCCGGTCGCGCACCGTGTCGTACTCGGTGACGCGCGGCAGGTACTGCTGCCACCTCGACACCGCTGTGCCGACCGCGGCGTCGGCGAGCAGCGACAGCGTGCCCTCGTGCACCGGTTCGAGCTCGAGACCGGGCATCGGTGGCGGGCCCTCGCACGGCACACCGGGCGCCCCGCGCCACTCGACCGACGGCACGGCCAGTGGTGCGTCCCACCCCGTGGCCCGCCACGCCCTCGCGAACGGCGTGAAGACCGCATACGGTCCACCGCCACCCTTCTCGACCGATCCGGGCGAGACGGCGTACGGCGTGCCGACACCCACCAGTCGCCGGCCGTCCGCCCGCAGTCGCTCGGCCACGGCGGCGTCGCGGCGGCGGCCGTACGGGCCGAAGTCTCGCGTCACGTGCACGGTCGTGGCCCCGACCTCGGCGGCGAACCGGGGCACGACGTCGACCGGGTCGCCGTAGCGGTATACCAGCGCACGGTCGACGGCATCGTCGAGCGAGCGCAGCGCGCGGCACATGAACGCTCGACGCGCTGCACCAGCCCGGTCGAAGGCGGGGTCCACCACGAACAACGGCACCACCGGGCCCACAGCTGCGGCAGCGTGCAGTGCGGGGAGGTCGGTGATCCGGAGATCGCGCCGGAACCACATCACCGTCGTCGAGGTCATGGCACCAGTGTCGCCGCTGCACCCGACGACGGCGACACTGTGCGCGTCGCGCGCCGCCGCATCCACCAGCCCACCGAACACGCCACGAGGGTGATGACGCTCCCGTACCCGAGGCTCCACCCGGCAGAGACGTGATCGGCGATGAGTCCGGTGATCGGCGCCCCGACGGGCGTGCTGCCAAGGAACGCCACCGCTCCGAGCGCCAACAACCGGCCGCGCATGTCGGCGGGCGCCTCCTGCTGCACGATGCCGTTCTGGGCCGCGATGAACGCCGCACCGCCCATGCCGACCGGCACACCGAGCAACACCGCCATCCACAGTGTCGGCGCCCAGGCCATCAGCAGCCCACTGCACCCGAGCACGAGACCCGAGCCGAAGAACCACGTGGTCGTGATGCGCGTCTGGCGCGCGGTGAACAACGACCCGGCCACGCTGCCCGCACCGGTCACGGCGAGCAGGACGCCGTACGCACTCGTGCTGCGGTACGAGAAGTCGGCGATCTTCAGCAGCGACACGCTGTAGTTGAAGGCGAACGTCGCCACGAGGGCGAAGACCACGAAGACGGTGCGCAGGCGGCGGTCCCGCGCGATGAAGGACATCGCCTCGCGCACGGGACGACCACCACGCTGCGCCACCGGCGAGCGGCGCAGCTGCGTCGTGTCGATGGCGAGCAACGATCCCACGATCGCCGCGAACGAGATGCCGTTCAGCAGGAACAGCCACCCGACCGGCCGGCCACCGCCCACGACCCCGCGGAGGAACGCGGCCAGCGCCGGGCCGACGATGCGCGAGCCGGTCATCACCGCCGTGTTCAGCGACATGACATTGCTGATCTCGTCGGGCTCGACCAGTTCGATGACGAGTCCGCGTCGGGCAGGGTTGTCGAGCGCGCTCAGCACGCCCAGCAGCAGCGACAGCGTGTACAGCACGGGGATCGATGCCCAACCGACGAGGGTCACCACGCCGAGCACCATCGCCTGCAGCGCCATGCCGCTCTGCGTCACGAGGGCCATCGAGCGACGATTGCGACGGTCGGCCACCGCGCCGGCCCAGCCACCCAGCACCAGCATCGGCAGGAACTGGCAGAGCAGGCTGATGCCGGTACTCGTCGCCGTGCCGGTGAGGTCGTACACCAGCATCGACATCGCCGTCATCTGCACCCAGGTGCCGATGTTGCTGACCAGCAGCCCGGCGAAGAAGACGCGCGCATTGCGGTGGCGAAGCGACCGGAAGACCGATGAGGAGCCTGCGCCCTCTCCGTCCCGACGACCGGCGCCGTCAGTCATCGAGCTTCAGCGCCGAGATGAAGACGTCGCCCGGCACCTCGACGCGGCCGATCGCCTTCATCTTCTTCTTGCCTTCCTTCTGCTTCTCGAGCAGCTTGCGCTTGCGCGTGATGTCGCCGCCGTAGCACTTGGCGAGCACGTCCTTGCGCTTGGCCTTGACCGTTTCGCGGGCGATGATCTTGCCGCCGATCGCCGCCTGGATCGGCACGTCGAACATCTGGCGCGGGATCAGCTCCTTGAGCTTCTCGCACATCCGGTTGCCGTACGCGAACGCCTTGTCGCGGTGCACGATCGTGCTGAACGCATCGGCAGCGATGCCGTTGAGCAGCAGATCGACCCGCACCAAGTTGCTGCGCTGGTACCCGCTGAGCTCGTAGTCGAGACTGGCGTAGCCCTGCGTGCGGCTCTTCATCTGGTCGAAGAAGTCGACGACGACCTCGGCCAGCGGGATCTGGTAGTGCAGTTCGACCCGCTCGGGCGACAGGTACTCGAGCTTGGTGAGGTCGCCGCGGCGCGTCTGGCACAGGTCCATCAGCGTGCCCGTGTAGTCCTTCGGGGTGATGATGCTCACCCGGAAGTAGGGCTCCTCGATGAAGTCGATGCTCTGCGGGGACGGCAGGTCGGCCGGGTTGTCGACCAGTTCGACTTCGCCGTTGGTCTTGGTGACGCGGTACTCGACACTCGGGGCCGTCGCGATGAGGGCGAGGTTGAATTCTCGCTCGAGCCGCTCCTTGACGATCTCCATGTGCAGCAGGCCGAGGAAGCCGCAGCGGAAGCCGAAGCCGAGTGCGCCGGACGACTCGGGCGAGTAGGTGATGCTCGCGTCGTTGAGCTTGAGCTTCTCGAGGCTCTCGCGCAGCAGCTCGAAGTCGTCGCCGTCGATCGGGAACAGGCCGCAGAACACCATCGGCTTGGGGTCTCGATACCCGTGCAGCGCCTCGGTGGCGCCGTGGCTGAACGTCGTGACCGTCTCGCCCGAACGCGCCTGGCCGACATCCTTGATGCCGGCGATGAGATAGCCCACCTCGCCCGGCCCGAGCTCGGGTACCGGGGTGGTCGCCGGACGGCGCACGCCGATCTCGATGGCCTCCTGCT
The DNA here is from genome assembly GCA_049424465.1 of Ilumatobacteraceae bacterium. GTDB lineage: Bacteria > Actinomycetota > Acidimicrobiia > Acidimicrobiales > Ilumatobacteraceae > UBA668. The sequence goes on along the minus strand of JBMSSR010000095.1, from coordinate 3,497 downwards.
GCGTGCCCGCCTGCATGAACAGCAGCCTCGACCCGCTGGTCATGCGGCCGTTCATGACTCGGATGCTGCTCACGACACCGCGGTACTGGTCGTACTGCGAGTCGAAGATGAGCGCCTGGAGCGGGGCGTCCGGATCGCCCTTGGGGGCAGGGATGCGCTCGACCACCGCATCGAGCAGTCCGTCGACACCCACGCCGGTCTTGGCCGAGATGCGCAGGATGTCCTCGGCGGGGATGCCGAGCACCGTCTCGATCTCCATGGCATAGCGATCGGGGTCGGCGGCCGGCAGGTCGATCTTGTTCAGCGCCGCCACGATCTCGAGGTCGTGCTCGAGCGCCAGGTAACAGTTGGCGAGGGTCTGTGCCTCGATGCCCTGGGCAGCGTCCACCACGAGCACGACGCCCTCGCACGCGGCCAGGCTGCGGCTGACCTCGTAGCCGAAGTCGACGTGACCGGGGGTGTCGATGAGGTGGAGGGTGTGCCCCTTCCACTCGACCCGCACGTTCTGGGCCTTGATGGTGATGCCGCGCTCCCGCTCGAGGTCCATCGAGTCGAGGTACTGGGCACGCATCTCGCGGGCGTCGACCGCCTTGGTGAGCTCGAGAATCCGGTCGCTGAGGGTGCTCTTGCCGTGGTCGATGTGGGCGATGATCGAGAAGTTGCGGATGCGGGAGAGGTCCATGGCCGGTCACCGGAGCCTATCTGGGAGGTTGGGGGGCCACCCGACGTGCTGTTAGCCTCGTCGGGCCGGTCCCGGACCCCGCGAAGGATTCAACGATGGCCAACATCAAGAGCCAGAAGAAGCGCAACATCACCAATGCCAAGCGCGCCGAGCGCAACAAGGCGGTGCGCAGCGAGTTGAAGACGCGCGTCAAGAGCGCCACCAAGACCGCCGGCACGCCCGAGGGCCCCGAGGCCCTGCGCCTCGCCGTCAAGCGCCTCGACATGGCTGCCTCGAAGGGTGTCATCCACCCCAACCAGGCTGCTCGCCGCAAGAGCCGCCTGATGAAGAAGCTCAACGGCTGAACCCCCGGCCGGCCGTTCCGGCTGGCACCTGGCGCTACGAGCGCCGACTGCCCCCGAGGCGTGACAGCCTCGCCACCAGCACCTCCGCCACCAGTTCTTCCGGCCAGTCCTTCGCGCCCTTGAGATCGAGGTCGGCCTGGGCCAGCAGCGCGATCGCACGGGTGACCGCCGGACTGCCGAGCCGACGGAAGTTGTCGAGCGCCTTGCGCGCCGGGAACCCGGGCTTGATCCCCATCGCCGCCGCGGCCGATGCCTCGTCACGTGCCCCTGCGCCGTCGAGCGCGAGCAGCTTCGCGTAGTGGCCGTGCAGGATGGCGAGCACTGCGAGGGGGTGACGTTCGCCGGCACGCATCATCCGGTGCAGCAGCTGCAGCGCCGTCGTGGTGTCGCCCCGGTCGATCGCATCGGTGAGGTCCCACGGGGGTACGCCGCCCGCGTCGCCGAGGAACGGTTCGACGTCGGCGACCTTCAGTGAGGCACCCTCGCCATAGGTGGCACGCAGGGTGTCGAGGATGCCCGAGATGCGACCGGCGTCCTCGCCCAGCCACTTCACCAACCGTTGTGACGCCGGCCCGTCGAGCCGCAGTCCGACGGCGCGGACCTGCTCGTCGAACCACTCCTGGCGCTCCTTGCCCCTGGTGGGCGGCGAGGTCTCGACCACGGTGGCGCCAGCGGTCTTGATCGCGTCGGTGAGGGCCTTGGCCATCCGCCCACCCCCGGCGACGAGCACGAGGTCGGTGCTGGGCAACGGGTCGGCGAGGTATGCGACGAGCGGCGGCACGTCGTCGGCAGCGAAACGACCGACCCCGCGGGCGACGACGACACGTCGGTCGGTGAGGAACGCCGGCGTCTGCGCTGCGTCGGCAACGGCACCCGCGGTGTACTCGTCGCCGTCGAACTCGTCGACCATGAGCGACCGGTCCCCGTCACCGACGAGGCGGTGCACGAGGTCGGTGACACCCGAGAGCAGGAGCGACTCGTCGTCACCGGTGAGCAGGTACACAGCCATGGAGGATTCAGATTGGCACACGGGTGCGCGGCGGGGACGAAACCACGCCGACCACGACCGCCGCCCAGCCGACCACGGTCACCGGTCGCGGCACCTGTAGTGCCGACGCCACCGTCGCCACCTCCGCCACCCACCGGGTCCCCACCGCCATCGGCCACATCACCAGTCGGCCGAGCGCCGGCGCGCCGAGCACCGCCGCCACCCTTGCCAGTGCTGCAGCGGGCAACCCGCACAGCATGACGACACCCGCCACGGGTGCGGCGGCAGGATTCGACACCAGCGCGACGAGGGGCAGGCGTCCGAACACCAGCAACGACGGGAGGGCCACCCCGGCCTGTGCACCGAGCGTGAGCGCCGTCGGAGCCCGCCACCACGGTGGTCCGGGCAGTCGCGCCTCGACTGCGGGACCGACGACACACACCCCGGCGGTTGCTGTCACCGACAACCAGAACGCGACCGACCACACGAGGAACGGGTCGACCAGTACGAGCGCCGTGACCGCCAGGCCGAGCAGTCGCACCGGGTGCACCGGGCGCCCCACGGCGAACGCGGTCGCCGCGAGCACCGCCATGACCGCTGCGCGCAGGACCGATGGCTCGGCGCGGGTGGCGACGACGAACCCACCGATGAGGGCGGCTGTCGCGAGCCACCGCGCCACCGGCCGGAGGCGGCGCAGCACTGGGCCCGCGGCGAGCAGCACGAAGGCAACGTTCTGCCCCGAGACCGCAGTGAGGTGGGACAGTCCGGACGCACGGAAGGCGTCGATCGTCGTCTGGTCCTGACGCAGGTCGTCACCGATGACGAGGCCGGTGAACAGTGCCGACGTCTGCGGCGACATCGACGTGTCCGCGGCGTCGCGGAGCACGGCGCGGACCCTGTTGGCCGCCACTGCGAGGATCGGCCCGTCGCGGACATCACCGAGGAACTCGGCAGTGCACCGCCCGACGACGTGCCGGACTGCCGCACGCCGGGCCGACGCCGCCGCGCCGAACCGCGACCGCGTCCCCTCGAACCACACCCGGTCCCCCGCTGCACGGCGTTGCACCGTGCGCGCCACTCCGCCGTAGGCCCACAGGTCGTAACGCCGACCGTCGAGGGCCAGTGTCAGCCGTGTCGCCGTGCCGACCGATGCGGCATCGCCGACCACGACGGCCCAGCCGCGCCACGCTCCCACCTCGGCGCGTTCCACGTGCTGCCACTCGTGACGGCTCCGCACGCCCGCCGTCGTCGCGAGCACCAGGATGAGCAACGGTCCGAGCACCGCGGCGCGACGACGCACCGGGTGTCGACACATCGACCCGCGTATGCCTGCGGCGACGACCGCTCCCAGCACGGCGAGCGCTGCGACGACCGGGTACCGCGATCGGCCGGGTGTCGCAGCCCACGCGCCCGCAACGGTCGCCACCGCCGCCACCACCACTCCCCACGAGTCGCGGGGGGGGGGGGGGGGGGGGGGGGGGGG
>JBMSSR010000094.1:0-10475 GCA_049424465.1 Ilumatobacteraceae bacterium | reverse complement strand
CGGGCCGTGACGATGTCGACCTCGCGTTCGGGTGCCGGGAAGCCGATCCAGTGGTACAGGCAGCGGCGCTTGAGCGCGTCGTGCAGTTCGCGGGTGCGGTTCGAGGTGAGGATGACGATCGGTCGGCTGGCGGCGGTGATGGTGCCGCGCTCGGGGATGGTGATCTGGAAGTCGGACAGCAGCTCGAGCAGGAATGCCTCGAACTCGTCGTCCGCCCGATCGACCTCGTCGATGAGCAGCACACACCGATCACCGGCACGCACGGCGCGCAACAGCGGTCGCTCGACGAGGAACTCGTCACTGAAGAGGTGGTCGACGCTGTCGTTGCCCGGCTGCTGCTCGTGCATGGCCCGCACCTTGAGCATCTGGCGCGCGTAGTCCCACTCGTAGAGCGCCTGCCCGGCGTCGATGCCCTCGTAACACTGCAGGCGGATGAGGTCGCGCCCGTACAGCGCTGCGAGGGTTCGGGCCAGTTCGGTCTTCCCCACGCCGACCTCGCCCTCGAGCAGCAGCGGTCGACCGAGGGTGAGCGAGAGGAAGGTCGCCGTCGCGAGGCCGCGGTCGGCGAGGTAGTCGCGCTGGCGGAGCTGGTCGGTCAGGTCACCGACGCTCGCCGGGGGGAACGTGGTCACGGGTGCCTACGACGCCGACTCGGCGCCCAGCACCAGGTCGCGGATGCTGCCGCCGGACGTGTTGTACTTGCCCTCACGCTGCAGGCGCTCGCGCCACGCGGTGCGGATGTCGGTGCCTTCCTCGGCGAAGCCCTCGAACGTGATGCCCTGCATGTTGCGGCACACCTTGGTGGGGCTGCACTCGTCGTCGAGGGCCACGGCAGGGTCGCCAGCGGCCTGCCACAGCGACGTCAGCACTGATTTCTGGTCATCTGCCGGTGCGGTCATCTGTCCTCCACAGGTTCTCTCCGGAAGTGTACGACCCGTGGTCGGGAGGGTGCCGAGCCGAGCCAGCACTTCGGGGTGGCCAACACCCCCGGCGGCCGGGGCCGAACGAGGGGGACGAGTGTCAGCGGGGCCCGTTCAGCACGGCCACGATCTCGGCGACGACCGACACCGCCACCTCGGCGGGGGTCCGGGCGTTGATGTCGATCCCGGCAGGGCCGTGCACCCGGCTGAGGTCGGTGATGCCCCGATAGGCCAGCCAGTCGGCACGGTTCTGCTGCATGCGCAGCGAGCCGAGGGCACCGATGTAGCCCGCCCCGCTCTCGAGTGCAGCGGCCAGGACGGTGCTCGACGCCTCGACGTCGTGCCCCATCACCACGGCGGCGTCGATGGGCGACAGTCCCATCATCAGCCCGCTGGCGGTGTCGGTGTCGGTCGCGCGCTGCACCTGCCAGCCCATCAGCTGGGCAGCCTGCTCGATCGCAGTCGCGTTCGGGCCGCCACCCGAGATCGCGAGGCGGGTGACCGGGACGAACGCGGTGAGCACCCGTGTCGGCGACACCCGACTGGCCGTGACGCCCTTGTCGAGCAGTTCACGCATGTCGGTGTCGAGCTCGCTGTTGTCGGCCGTGCTGGTGTCGAGGTGCACCCGCACGTCGGTGATGGTGCGGCCGTCGACGGTGGCGTCGAGGCACAGCCGACGTCGCTCGAGCAGCGCCGCCCACAGCGGACTGGGCAGCGTGTCGGCTGGCGCGACGGCGAGCGTGGCGCGGGCGCCCTTGGGTGCCCCGGAGATGAGCGCCTCGACCTCACTGATCTCGACGTCGACGAGCCGTGCAGTGGTGGCACCTGCGAGGTCGGCGAGCTGGCCGTCGAAGACGCCGCCGGCGAGGGAGCCCATCCGGCCGCCCCCCGGCGTGAGGGCGACACCCTCGGACAGGTCGACGCCCGCGAGCCCGTCGGCCGACACGATCCAGACGACGTTCACCTTGGTGCCTGCCCGCAGGCACGACGCGACGCTGAGTGCTACCGAGTACACGTGGGTGACTGTACCGACGGGGCCGAGACGCGGTCTCGCCGTGCGCCAAGTCTCGAGTGGGTGCGGGGGCGGCCCAGCGCGTCAGCGCTTGAGCATCTCGACCACGGTGTTGTGCAGGTGCTGCTTGGCCTGCTCGGTGTACCTGCGCTCGGCGAGGTCGCGTGTCGGCAGGTGCCGGCCGGCGGTGAAGACCGACATGCCGAGGGTCATCCACCCGATGACGCCGACGTCGAAGTACAGGCGCAGCTGGTCGATGGTGGAGTCCTCGCCGTGGAAGTGTCGAAGTGCAGCGTGCACCAGGCCGCTCAGGTTGATCAGGTTGCGCCGCCCGGTTGCAGCAAGCCGCTCCGCGATGGCGGGGTTGCCGACGCCGTCGAGCGCCGCTGCCTCGTACGGGAAGTTGAGTGCTGCAGCGAGCCCGACGTTCTCGATCGTCCACTCGAACTGCCGGTCGATCCACGCCAGCAAACGGGCAACCGGGTCGGTCCCTGCCGCCTCGGCGGCGACCATCAGGCAGTCGACGTAGCGCTCGTAGCCCACTGCCATCGCCTCGGCCACGAGACCGTCGCGGTCGCCGAAGTGGAAGTTGACGAGCGACTTCGACAGGCCGAGACCGGTGCTGATGTCGTTGGGGTAGATGTTGGCAGGCCCCTTCTCGGCCAGTTCGGCGAGCACCGCCTCGACGAGCGCCTCGCGCCCGCCTCGGCTCGGCACCTTCGGGTTGCGGCGCGACCCGGTCGTGGCGCGAGTCGTGTCGCTGGCCTTCGCTCGCGAGGACGTCGCCGCACTGGGCCTCGCCGTGGTCGACTTCGACGTTTGCGCGCGCGACGACGAGCGTGCGGCAGGCGTCGACGAGTCGTTCCGCCGTGTCGACGCGGGTGAGGAGGCCCCGTGAGCCGCGACACGACGCGGGGATGGCTTGCGTGCGGGTGCCATACGGTCAGGGTAGAGGGTTCGTTCGAACGGAGTGCATTGACTGAGTTCAGTTTCCGTCTGCGGGGAGTGCGGCGAAGAGTTGCTGGCGGCGGGCCTCGCGGCGGCGAAGGCGGGTGTCGTCGGCGGCAGCGGCACGGATCTGGTCGACGACCATCGCGGCGATCCGCTCGACGTGCTCGCTGGCGAGCCGCCACGACTCGAGGCCGACCTCGGCGTCGCGCAGCCACTGGAGGGTGAGGCGGTCGCCCGTGATGCCGTCGTCGGGGACGAACGTGCAGAACGACAGTCCGAGCGAGTACAGCCCGGCACCCTGTCGCGCCAGCGCTGCCTGGCTGGCCGGCAGGGCGACATGGATGGCGGCGGCACCGGCCCGCTGCAGTTGCGACAGCGCGTCGTCGACGGCGTCGACCAGGTCGCTGCCCACCTCGGTGACGGCCACCTGACCGACGCGATTGTGCGCGTCGAAGGACGAGCCGAGTGCGGTGCGCGGCGGGCACGTGGGCGCGCCGCGGGTCTCACCGATCTCGATCGGCCAGTCGGTGGGCTCGAGCACGGTGCGCACGATCTGCTCGTACGAGCTGGGGATCCACACCGTCGAGGGCGTCATTGCTGCGAGCGGACTCCACATGACGGTCATCGAGACGCGCTCGGCCTGTACGCCGTCGGTGATGCCGATCTGGTCGATGGGGTTGAGTGCCGCGACCAGGAAGCCGACGAGGTGGGCGCCCTCGCGCAGTGCGATCTGCTGGGTGGCCGTGTGCGTGACCACGGGCTCGCGCAGTCGGCCGCGCACACCCGTGCGCTCGAGTCGTTCGAGCAGTCGTTCGCCGAGTGCGTTGACGATCCCGCGCTTGCGGAACCGCGGGTCGGTGAGCGCCGCGCCGGTCTCGGCAAGACCGGGTGTCACCATCACGGCACCCCAGTGGGCGACGACCTCGCCGTGTTCGTCGACCGCGACCTCGCCGATGCGGCGCCCGCTCGCGATGGATGCGGCGATGCGGTCGGGGTAGTAGAAGTCGGCACCCGGGTACGTCCAGCCGTAGCAGCGGTAGAGGCAGCGGGTGAGCGACGCCGCATCGGACGGCTCGAGCGGCCGCATCGTGACGGGCGAGTCACTGATGGGCACCTCGTCAGCCATCACCTCGAGGGTGTCGCCGTCGAGCAGGCGTGAGTGGGCCGGCAGTGGAAGACGGACCTCGCTGCTGTTGCCACCAATGCCTGACGTGGCGTCGCACGCGGTGAGCAATCCCGACTCGACGAGGGCGAGCACCGATGCGGCGGCACCGCTGACCGGTTCGCCGGCGTCGGTCAGCGTGACGACCAATTCGGTGCCGTCGACCGCGAGGTCGAGACCCAGTAAGGGTGTCGATGGCACGCTGGCGCAGCGGCGTCGCGCGTCGTCGGCGAGGAGCCGGACGGCGAGCGCCAGTACGTCGCCATTGGCACCGTGTCCCTGCGCGACCGCACGCGCCGCCGCCGCAAGCGTCGTCGCACCGACCTCGGTGGTCGGCGCTGCCGCGGTGTACGCCGCGATGGGAGCAGTCGGCGAGCTCAGCCGACGAGCTGGGTCGCGACGTTGGCGAGCGTCTTCGACCACGGGTGGTCGGGGTTGGTCTGGGCGAACAGGCCACCCGAGGCGTTGGTGACGATGGCCTCGGCCAGCGGCAGCACGCCGGCGACCGTCGCGCCGTAGACCTTCGACACGTCGCCGGCCAGCGCCGTGAGGTCGGCGTTCGAGGGCACCTTGTTGACGAGCAGCAGCAAGTTGGGCACGTCGAGACGACGCGCGATGTCGACCGTCACGGCGGTGCCCTGGTAGTCCTGCTTGTCGGGGCGGAGGATGAGCAGCAGCGTGTCGCTGATGGTGATCGACAGCAGCGTCTCCTCGTTGAGGCCCGGGTGCGTGTCGATGAGCAGCACGTCGAGGTTGAGCTTCTTGGCCAGCGCGCGGAAGCCCTCGTTGAGCAGCTCGACGTCGTAACCCTGGCGCAGGACCTTGGCGATGTCGCCGGCCTTGATGCTGGACGGCACCAGGTACAGCGCGCCACCGGCAGCGGGGTTGACGACCTTCGAGGTGACGTCGATGGCGGCCTCCTCGATGGCGCAGTTGCCATAGAGGTAGTCGTTCAGGGTCTTGCCGCCGATGTTCTCGTCGAACCCGAAGAGCACGTGGATTCCCGGCGACTGCACGTCGGTATCGACCACGGCGACGCGCTTGCCGCGCTGCGCGAGCAGTGCAGCGAGGTTGGCGCTGGTGTTGCTCTTCCCGGTGCCACCGCGGAACGAGTGGACGGAGACGATGGAGGTCATGTCGAGGACTCCCTGAGGGTGGTGGGCGACGGGTGCCTCGGCGGTCCGAGGCCAGCAATCACTATACTCGGTTCTGTTCAGAGGGGAACCACAGTGAGCGACGACATGTTCAGCAGGGACGAGGTGCAGGGCGGATCGGTCGGCCGGGTGCGGCGGGCCCGTGCGCTGGTGTACCTGATCGAGCAGGAGGCAACTCGCTCGCGCGACCGGAAGGTGGCACTGACGTCGTCGGCGATGCCCGACGCCGGTCTCACGCTGTCATCGGTGACCGAGGCCGACCCCGAACTGATGCGCCGCAGCCTGCCGGGCGAGGCCGATGCCGCGTTCATCGAGTCGTTCCGCAATGCGCGCCGTCACGCACACGCCGGACGCGTCCGCTCGCTCGACGCGAACGTCGCATCGTGGAAGGTGCTCGTGCCCGAGGACATCGAGCTGCGCGCCGAGGTGCTGCACCAGTTGTCGATCCGCCATGGGTTGCCCGTGAACCGCACCCGGTCGCTCGCGTCCGCATTCGGCGTCGGAACCGCCGAGTTCGATGCGGCGTACCTGCGCGTCACCGGCAGCCCGGTGGCCTCGGCGTTCAGTGCCCCCACGGGTGTGCTGGCGGCGTTGCGCGCCCGCTTCGGCGCGAAGTAGTCCATGGGTCTCGACCCCACGCTGGCCGCGGCGGTCACGCTGCGCTCGCAGCGTGGTGTGCACGGCGCGTGCTCGGCAGCGGACACCACGTTCCAGCTCTCGCTGGCGCACGTGCTGCTGGACGGTGCGTACGACGGTGTCGTCACGCTGTCCGACGTGATGGGCAACGGTGACCACGGGCTCGGCACGCTCGACCGTCTCGATGGCGAGCTGGTGGTGGTCGACGGTGTGCCGTGGCACGTGCCGCACACCGGTGTCGCCGCACGCGCGTCGCTCGACAGCCGCACGCCGTTCGTCGTACTGACGACGATGGAGCAGCCGACGACGATCCGCCTGCGCGACGCCGGGCGCGACCAGGTGATGGCTGCGATCGACGAGGTCATCGACGGCCCGGACGCGGTCGTCGCGGTCCGGCTCGACGGCCGCTTCCGGCGCGTGCTCGTGCGCAGTGTGCCGCCGCAGTCGCCGCCGTACCGCCCCTACACCGAGGTGTGCGCCACCGACGAGGTGCGGTGGGAGCACCACGGGTTCGAGGGCACGTTCGTCGGCTTCCGCTTCCCCGATCTCGAGATCGGGTACTCGGCGGGCACGCTGCACCTGCACGGTGTCGACACGGGCCGCACGACCGGTGGTCACAACCACGAGTTCGAGATCGACGACGCGCAGCTGAGCATCTCGGTGTCGCGCGACGTGCTGCTGGCGCTTCCCGACCGGTCGATGGTCGACCTGCTCGAGATGCCGGCCGACAGCAGGGCGGTGCAGCGCGTGCTGCTGCGCCGCGGTGCGCTCACGGGCGCGCAGCTGGCCGCCGCGCTCGGGTGCGACGTGGCCGAGGCCGAGCGACGGCTCGTGGTCCTCGCCGACCGGGGGTTCGTCGAGGTGCTCGAGGGTGGTGTCGCCGGCCTGGGCGGCGAGCCGCGGTGGCGCATCACCATGTCGGCACGTGGTCGACGCATGTCGCCGCAACTGCAGGACCTGCTCGGTGACCTCTGAGCGCGTCGACCCGTCGACACTGATCGCGTACACGGCGTCGCCGGCACAGGTCGTTGCCGACAGCGGCGAACGTGTCACCCTCGACGACCTCGTCGGTGGCGCTGGCGCAGACCGCGTCGCGTCCCTGGTGGCGCTGCACCCGGCGCTGTTCCCCGCCTCCGGGGTCCTCCGCCCGGCGATCGAGCGCGATGCGGCCGTCGCCGGGGACCGTGGCGACCTGGTGGTGCACCAACTGCTCGTGTCGGTCGACGGACGGCCAGCGGGGTTCCTGCTCGTCGACTGCAACCTGCAGCGCGGTGTGGCAGTGGTGCTGTTCATGGGGCTCAGCAAGCCGGCGCGCCGTCTGACCTTCGGTGGTCACTCGTTCGCGGCGTGGCTGGTCGCGCTGGTGCTGGCACACCTGTCGCGCGACCTCGACGCGCACGGCCTGCCGGTGCCGGGTCTCGGTCTGGTCGGCGAGGCGGTGACGGCCGTCGAGGTGCGCCTGTGGCGCGGCCTCGGGTTCCGGCTGTTGCCGGTCGAGTACGCCGAGCCGGCGGAGGGATGGAACTGGTCGACGGTCGGGCTGCAGCTACGCGACGTGTCGCTGGTCTGGCTGCCGCCGTTCGACCTCGACACCACTGCGGTCGACGGGCTCGAGCACGACGTTGCAGCGGCAGGCGCGGCTGCGTTCCTGCTCGACCACTACGGGCTGCCGGTCGACCATCCGCTGGTCACTGCGGCGGTCGGCGCCCAGGCGGCACGCCCGGGCATCGCGTCGCCCCGTCGCGGCTGAGTCACCGACGCAGCGAGCTGCGGGGGAGGCGCGCCCTCAGGCGATGCGCTTGCGGCGCTTCAGGCGGTACGACAGTTGCGTGTCGTCCCACGTCGTCGCGATGTTGCGCGCGACGAGCGTGCCGGCGACGGCGATCGCAGTGGCACACAGCGGCACCAGCCAGTTGCCGCCGACCAGCGAGGTCAGACCGACCGAGACGGGGACCAGCAGCAGGCCGAGTGCCTGTGGCACCAGGTCGAGCAGCATCGCGGCGCGGGCGCGGCGCTCGTCGGGCAGCGTGGCCTGCGCGCCGTGGCGTGCCGACGAGTCGGTGCTCCAGCGCGGCAGTCGCCACACCAGCACGCCGGCGACGACGACGGCCAGTTGATCGGTGAGGCCACCGATGACCATCGCAGCAGCACCCACGGCGGTGAGTGCGGGGAGGATGCCGAGGGAACGCCCGACGCCCCACCGGCTGATGACACGCCGGGTGACGACCGACTGGATGACGGCACCGAGCGCAAAGCCGACGAGCGCGGTGCCGGCGAAGACGACCTGCAGGTCGCCGGCGTTGTCGTAGTGCGTGTGCAGCACGTCGAGGAACCCGAACTCGAGCGCTGTGCCGGCGACGAAGATGAGCAGCGAGGCACGCAGCAGCCAACGGAACGCCGGCAGTTCGCGGATGAAGGTGAGGGTCGAGCGCAGCGACTCGGCACCTGTCTCGCTGCGCTGGTGCCCGGCAGCGGTGGTGGCGTCGTGCAGCAGGTGCGGCACCACGACGGCGATGCACACCAGTACGACCGGGGCGATCAGGACCAGCCACGGCGTGGTGAGGTCGAGCGCATCGAGCGCGAGTGGTGCGACGGTGGCGACCACCAGGCCGCTGATCTGGCCGATCAGGCCCCAGCGCGAGATGCGCGGGAACACCATCGAGCCCTGCCCGGCAGTGAACACGTCGCCGGCCAGTGCCCACATCACGACGGGCAGCAGGAACATCATCTGGTCGGCGAGGATCGACGCCAGCGCGGCCGGCACCGCGGTGGGTGCGCCAGTGGCGAACAGCACGAGCACGACGGTGAAGAGTGCTGCGTCGACGAGGCACAGCGTGACGACGACGCGTTCGCGGGCGAACCGGTCGACGAACTTGCCCTGGACACTGCCGAGCAGCAGCAGCACGGCGCCGCTGATCGGCCACACGATCGCGAGGGCGCTGGGTCCGCTGCCGGCGACCAGCAGCGACGACGCGACGACCTCGGTGATGAACCCGGCGAAGACGATTGCTGCGAGCGCCAACCCGATGGTCAGTTCCCAGCGGGTGCGCCGTTCCTGGCGGGCCTCGGGCGATTGGTCCTCGCCGACGCCTGCGGCGGCGATGAGGTCGTCGAGCGCGTCGTCCTGCCGACGGGCGCGGCGCGCGCTGCCGATGAGGTCGTCGAGCGCGTCGCCGGCCTCGCCGCTGGTGCTCGCGGTGATGGGCCGACGCGGCGGGAGGAACTCGCTGCCGTCACTCGTCATCGTCGTGCGCCTTCACCTTTGCCCGCATGAGCGCGGCCTTTGCCGAGAGGTTGGAGAAGAAGTCGGTGTCGGTGATCTCGGCGACGGAGCGCTCGCGCCGCGCCTGGTCGATCTCCACCTTCAACACCGCGACTTCCTGCACGAGGGTGCGCTCACGGGTGCCGACCTTCTCGGTCATCACCCTGAACGAGTCGGCCAGCTCGGTCATCTCGTCGCTCCATCGCGAGTGCGCGGCGCTGGAGACGTCGACGTCGTAGTCGCCGGCGGCGACGCGCTGCGTGACGGCGGACAACCGGCCGAGGCGGCGGGTGAGGCCTCCCGACAGCACGATGACGAGCACGATGAGCGCGGCGTACGACAGGCCGAGCACCGGGTACAGGACGCGGATCGACCGCTGGCGGACGTCGTTGACGTACGAGGCCTCGTAGTCGACGCCGATCGCGCCGACGACCGTGCCGGCCTTGTCGAACAGTGGTGTGTAGGCCGAGATCCACGTGCCGTAGTCGTCGGTGTAGGCGGGCTGCTCGGTGGTGGCCTCGAGGCCGTCGGTGAAGTAGCCGATGGTCTCGGCGGGCACGACCTCGTCGACGGACTGCAGCAGGCGCACGCCGTCGGGCGGGTCGGTGCCGGCGACGGGATAGCCGGTCGCGCCCCACGAGCCGACGAAGCGCATCGTGCCGTCGGCGTCGACGGTGTAGGTGTAGGGCGACGCCTGCTGGTCGAGGCTGCGGATGCGCACCAACTCGTTGACGTGGTCCCAGTAGCGGGGGTCGGTGGGCCACTCGCTGTCGGCCGTGGCGACGGTGCCGGCGAGCGTGCCGGCGTTGTCGGGGTACACCTCGCCCGGTGTGGGCGGCTGCACGTCGTTGACGAGTGCGAGGAAGTTGTCGATGTCGATGGTGTCGGCGGCACCCGCCGAGATGCCCTGCAGCGTGCTGCGCAGGCGGGTGGAGGCGGTGTCGGTGGTGAACCGCACGATCCAGATGGCGACCACCACGAACACGGCGGTGAAGCACAGGCCGAAGGCGAGCAGCAGTTTCCACCTCATGCCGACCCGGCGGCGTTCGCGGGCGGGCGCGTCGAGGCCGGGGGTGAGGATGGCGGCGGTCACGGGCGAAATGATACTCAGTTCAGGATGATCCGGTGCGTGCTGCGGTCGTGCGGTGCCCGCGTGGTGATGTGGTTGCTCGCAGGTCGAGTGCTGCGTGCGTCGACGTTCGTGCTCAGCCGAACTCGAACGACGTGACGCCGAACACGCGTCGTACGTCGATGTCGGGTGCGGGCCCGTGATACATGCGCGCGCAGCCGAACACCTCGCGCAGGCCGAAGCCCTTCGCGAGCGCGAGGCCGGGCTCGTTGGGCTCGGGCACGTCGAGCTGCACCTGCTCGCCGCGCA
>JBMSSR010000093.1:0-10479 GCA_049424465.1 Ilumatobacteraceae bacterium | reverse complement strand
CACGTCGTGCAGTGCGCGACGCGCAGCGTGCCGTGTACCTCGTGCACCAGCGACGGATCGCTGCCCGCGAGGTGGTGGAGTCCGTCGACGTTCTGCGTCGCGAGCCCGATCAGCGAGCCGAGCTGCTCGAAGTCGACGAGCGCCCGATGGCCGACGGTGGGCTGCGGCGAGGCACCGAGAAGTCGCAGGCGCCGCTGCCACGCAGTGCGGCGGATCTCGGCGTCCTCCATGAAGTAGCGGATCGTCGCCATCTTCTCGGCCTCGGGATCGCGGGTCCACACGCCGTCGGGACCACGGAAGTCGGGGATGCCCGCGGCCGTCGAGATGCCAGCGCCGGTGAGCACGGCGACGGCCCCGGCCGCTGCGACGATTGCGCGCGCCCTCTCGATCGATGCGGTCTGGTCGGCGTGGTGCGCGTTGGTCATCGGGATCCCCCTGTCATGTCCGGACCCATATGACGGACAGTGTGGCCCGCCGTGTGCGTGCGCGAGAACGCGTGCCGCACCGCGATCCGCACCGTTTGCGCCGACCTCACCGGCACTGTGCCCACAGGGCCGGACTCCCCCGGTCTCCGGCCCCACCCGAAGGATGCTGCGTGCCGTCCGGTTCCTCGTTCACCCCCTCCGAACCCACGCTGATGGTCGTGCCGTGGCACGACCCCGTTGTCGACTCGATCGGACATGACGTTCGCAGCAGTTATGTCGAACTTTTCTGGCTGAACGTGCTCGGCCCCACTGCGACGTGGGCACTGCGGCGCCTCGCGACCGGGCTCGACCGGTTCCCCCTCGGGTACGAGCTCGACCTCGCCGAGACAGCGGCAGCGCTCGGCCTCAGCTACTCCCCCGGCACGTCCAACACGTTCACCCGCGCGCTGCAGCGGTGTGTGCTGTTCGGCGCGTCGCAACCGGTTCCCGACGGACTCGCGGTGCGTCGCCGACTGCCGCCCGTCGCCGAGCGGCACCTTGCGCGCATGCCGCCGCACCTGCGCGACGAGCACCGGGCGTGGACGGTGAAGAGCGTTCGGCTCGACGAACTCGGCCGCGCCCCCGCACTCGCGCCCGCGATGCTGGGCGCAGGCGACGACCCAGAGGTGGTCGAGCGACAGTTGATGGCCGTCGGGGTGCCGCCGACCGCCGCAGCGGTCGCGTGCGGCTTCGCCGCCGAATGATGTCGCCGTGCGCCACCCGGGACGGACCTGCCCCGGCCCGATCCGTCAGCGCGACGCCGACGCGAAGCCGAGTGCCACGTCGATCAGCAGGCGCGTGCCAAAGCCGGTGGCGCCACGCGACAGCCAGCCGTTGTCGGCGTCGACCGCCATCGGGCCGGCGATGTCGAGGTGTGCCCACGGCACGTCACCCACGAACTCCGACAGGAACAGCGCTGCCGTGATGGCACCGCCGTGCGGACCGCCGATGTTGCGCATGTCGGCCACACCGCTGTCGAGCAGGGTGCGGTACCCGGTCTCGAGCGGCAACTGCCACACCTTCTCGTCGGTCGCCGCAGATGCAGCGCGTACCCGGTTGATGATGCCGTCGTCGTTGCCGATGACGCCGGCGATCTTCGTGCCCAGCGCGACCATGCAGGCACCGGTGAGCGTCGCGATGTCGACGATCGCGTCGACCTTGTCCTCGACCGCCAGCGACAGGCCGTCGGCGAGCACGAGGCGGCCCTCGGCGTCGGTGTTGTGGATCTCCGACGTCTTGCCGTTGCGGAACGTCAGCACGTCGCCGAGCTTGAACGCATCGCCGCCGCCCATGTTGTCGGTGCACATCAGGTAGCCGGTCACCTTGCTCCTGCAGCGCAGCGCCTTGAGCGTGCTCATCGCCGACAGCACGGCGGCTGCACCGCTCATGTCCATCTTCATCGTCAGCATGCCGTCGCTCGGCTTGAGGCTGAGGCCGCCCGAGTCGAACATGACGCCCTTGCCCACGAGGGCGAGGTGGCCGGTCGCGTTCTTGGGCGTGTAGGTGAGGCGCACCATGCGCGGCGGCTCGGTGCTGCCGCGGTTGACGCCCAGCATGCCGCCGCAGCCCATCTCCTCGAGCTGGTGCTCGTCGAACACCTCGACGGTCAGGCCGCTCGCCCGGCCCACCTCCTGCGCCTTCTCGGCCATCATTCGCGCCGTCATGTAGGCGGGCGGCAGGTTGGCGAGGTCGCGCGCCAGGTAGGCCGCGCCGGCGGTGACGCGGCCGCGCTCGGCGCCCGTCGACACGCCCCTCGAGCGGGCCTCGCCCGCCACGAGCACCAGATCGGTCAGCGCACTCGTGTTGGCGGTCTTCTTGATGCCGGAGAATCGATAGGCGGCCAACAGCGCACCCTCGACGACGGCCTGGCCAGCGCGAGTTGCGTCGATGCCCGGCAGGTCGGCGAGCGTCGTCGCGACGACCGCACGCTTGCCCGCGCCGCGCACCACTGCCGCTGCGGCATTGCGCAGCACCGTGGTCGTGATCTTTGTCGGGTCACCGATGCCGACTGCCACCAGCGTCGGTCCGTCGGACGACGGCACGACGAGTGACTGGCCGACGTTGCCCTCGAAGCCGTGGGCAGCGAGTGCGGCGCGGCTGAGGCCGAGCACTCGGGGCACGGTACCGGACGTGCCCACCGGCACGCCGACGGCGTCGGCCGACCTCGGCACGGAACGAACGATCTGCACGGATGCGGGCTGGGCATACTGAGTCATGGCCGACAGTCTGGCCCGAGACGTGCCGTTCGGCTCGCATCGGCCCTGCCGGATGTCTGGTTCAGCCGCCGGGTTGGGTACGTGCCCAGGCGGCAGCCAGCGCGGCGTAGCGGCCCCCGTGTGCCACGAGCTCGTCGTGCGTGCCCGACTCGACCACTCGGGCGCGGTCGACCACGACGATCCGGTCGGCCCGCCGCACCGTGCTGAGCCGGTGTGCGACCACGATGACCGACCGCCCCTGCATCAGGCGGTCGAGTGCGCGCTCGACGATCGCCTCGGTGCCGGGGTCGAGGTTGCTCGTCGCCTCGTCGAGCACCAGCACCGCCGGGTCGACCAGGGCGGCACGGGCCAGCGAGACGAGTTGGCGCTCGCCGGCCGAGAGACGGCCACCGCGCTCACGCACCTCGGTGTCGAGACCCTCAGGGCACTCGAGGAAGCGGTCGAGATTGCTCGTCGCCTCGTCGAGCACCAGCACCGCCGGGTCCACCAGTGCGGCCCGCGCCAGCGACACCAGTTGCCGCTCGCCCGCCGACAGCCGCGAGCCGCGCTCGCGGACCTCGGTGCGCAGGCCGTCGGGGAAGGCGTCGAACCGCTCGAGTGCGCCGATCGCCTCGACCGCCGCCACGACCTGGGCATCGGACGCCTCGGGCCGGGCGATACGGATGTTGTCGAGCACCGTGCCACCGAACAGGAACCCCTCCTGCGGTACAACGACGATGCGCTCGCGCAACGACGAGAGCGAGGCGAGGCGCAGGTCGACGTCGTCGAACGAGACGTGACCGCTCGACGGGTCGTACAGCCGCGAGAGCAACTTGGCGAGCGTGCTCTTCCCCGCCCCCGTCGGCCCCACCAGCGCCACGCGCTCGCCGGGTGCCACCGTGATGCTGACGTCGCGCAGGGCTGGCTGATCCGTGCCCTCGTAGGCGAACGACACTCCGTGCGCCGCCAGCGCCCCGCGACCCGGCAGGTGCACGGGATGTGGGTGCTCGGCCACATCGGGCACCGCGTCCATCAGGCCGTACAGCTTGTGCAGCGATGCCGCCGCGCTCTGCACCGTGTTGTACAGCTGCGACAGCTGCTGCACCGGCTCGAACATGTTGGCCACCAACAGCACGAATGCCGCGACCGTGCCGAATGCCACCGTGCCCCCGTGCACCAGTACACCGCCGACGCCGACGAGCAGCGCGATCGACGCGATACCCATCACCTCGACCAGGCCGAAGTACCACGTGCTGACGCGCACGGCCGTCATGTTGGCGTCATACAGCGCCCGGTTGGTCACCCTGAAGCGGCGCGCCTGCTCGGCCTCACGGCCGTACGCCTGGATGACGCGAACCGCGGCGATGCCCTCCTGCAGGTTCGACAGGTTCTGGCCGACGCGCTCGCGCACGACCAGATACGCGCGGTTCGACTGCCGCTGGAACCGCACCGACCCCGCTGCCAGCACCGGTGCCACCAGGACCACCACCGCGAGTGTCAGCTGCCAACTCATCGCCGTCATCAGCACGAGGCTCGTCACCAGCAGCAGCCCTGCCGCCACGAACTGCAGCAGACCCCATTGGATGAGTTCGGCCATGCTCTCGACGTCGGCCGTCATGCGCGACACCAGCACCCCGGCCTTGTTGCGGTCGAAGAACGCGAGCGACTGTGACTGCAGGCGGTCGAAGACGGTCACGCGCAGGTCGCGCAGGAACCCCTCGCCGGCCCGGTTGATGGCCAACTGCTGCAGGCGGCCGACGACGTACGCCAGCACGACCGTGACCGCGTAGCCGGCCACCGCGACGTTCAGCGCCGCTGCACTGCCACCACCGATGCCACTGTCGAGCCCGTGCTTGACGAACACCGGGCCGGCCACGGTGCACACCGTCGACGCGGTGATGAGCGCGATGGCGGTCACGACGTCGCGGCGGTACGGCTGGGCGAACTGCAGTGAGCGGCGCAGCACACGCGCCGTCTCGGCACGGTCGAGGCGGTCCTCGTCGCGCAGTGCGCCGCCGGCGAACATCAGCGGTCCACCTGCTCGCGCTCGTCGTCGGCGTACGCCGCCAGCACCTCGCGGTATCGGGCGCTCGACGACAGGAGTTCGTCGTGCGTGCCCTCGGCAGCGACGCGGCCACCGTCGAGCAGCACGACGCGGTCGGCCAGCGCGATCGTGCCGGGACGGTGGGCGATCACGATCGTCGTGCGGCCGCGCATCACGGTCGCCATCGCCTCGCGGATCTCGTGCTCCTTCGACGGGTCGACCGCGCTCGTCGCATCGTCGAGGACCAGCACACGCGGGTCGGCGAGGATCGCCCTCGCCAGTGCGATGCGCTGGCGCTGGCCACCGCTCAGCGAGTAGCCGCGCTCTCCCAGCAGCGTGGCGTAGCCATCGGGCAGGTCATCGACGAAGTCGGTCGCACCCGCCAGCTGCGCCGCACGAAGCACATCGGCGTGTGGTGCATCGGGCCGGGCGAACGCAATGTTGGCGGCAACACTGTCGTGGAACAACAGCGTGTCCTCGAAGACGATCGACACCGTGCGCCGCAGATCGGCCAGCGACATGTCGCGCACATCGATACCGTCGATGGCGATCGAGCCACTGCGCACGTCGTACAGCCGAACGAGCAGGCGGGCGAGCGTGCTCTTGCCACTGCCGGTCGCGCCGACGATGGCGAGCGACGTCCCCGCAGCCACGGTCAGGTCGAGGTGGTCGAGCACGACGGACGACTCGTCGTACCCGAACGTCACGCCGTCGAACACCACGTCGCCGCGGCGGCTGGTCGGGGGCGCAGCACGTTCCCCCGACGGGTCGGCGATCACCAGTGGTGTCGACAGCACGTCGTCGACGCGACCGAGCGCTGCCGAGGCGCGCTGGGCGAATGCGACCGTCATGCCCACGCTGCGGAACGGCGAGATGAGCAGCCCGATGTACTGCATGAACTCGATCATCTGCCCGCGTGTCATGTCGCCGTCAAGTACGCGGTGACCACCGATGGCCAGCACCGCCAGGAGGCCGAGACTCGGCAGCAGGTCGAGCCCTGGGATGAACGCGCTGCGCACACGCGCCGCCTCGAGCGACACACCGCGGATCCGGTCGGCCTCGTCCGCCAGGCGTCTCGCCGTGACGCGCTCGGCGCCGAAGCCCTTCACCACGCGCACGCCGCTGACCGACTCCTCGACGACCGTGGCGAGCCGTGCCTGCGCCTGCTGCACGCCCACCACTGCCGGATGGATGCGCCGCGAGAAGCGGGTTGCCAGCACGTTCAGCAGGGGCAGCGGCGCGAGCGCGACCAGCGCCAGCAGTGGCTGCTGCACCAGCAGGATCGTCACGATCGCGACCACCATCACCAGGTGTGACGCGGTGAGCGGGATCATCACCACGAAGCCCTGCACCTGTTGCAGGTCGCTCGACGCACGGCTCATCAACTGACCCGTCTGCGTGCGGTCGTGGTACCCCGCGTGCAGCCGCAGCACATGACCGAACAACTGCTCGCGCAGGACGGTCTCGGTGAGACGGCTTTCGCGGAACGCGTACCAGCGCCGCGCCGCGGTGAACACCCCGGCCAGCACGCCGGTCGAGACGAGGAGGACGACCCACCACGCCAGTGGCCCGTCGCCGAGCACGGCCCGGTCGATCGCACGGCTGGTGAGCGCCGGGACCGAGACCTTGCCCACGCCCCACAGCACGCCGGTGAGCACACCGAGTGCGAGCCCACGGCGCTGCCCGCGCAGCACGGTGCGCAGCAGCCGCCAGCCGCGCCGGGTATCGGCAGCCACGGCGACTCCCGCCGGGCCACTCGGTGTCGACATCACCGCAGCGGTCACGCGACCACTCCTGCGGCGCGCATCGCGTGCAGGTCGCGGGTGCTCAGCCGCCGAGGAGCTCGCGCACGCGCTCCTTGGGCCGCCCGATGATGGCCTTGTTCGTGGTGACGACGACCGGGCGCTGCAGCAGTTGCTTGTGGCGCAGGAGCAGCGCCACAACCTGGTCGGGCGTTGCCGCATCGGCATCGGTGAGGCCGAGCTTGGTCCACATGCTGTCGCGCCGTACCAGGTCGGTCACCGGGTCCTCGAGCTTCGCAATGATCGTTCGGAGCGTCGCCTCGTCGGGCGGTGTCTTGATGTACGACACCACGTCGACCTCGACGCCGAGTTCCTCTGCAATGCGCACGGCATTGCTCGACGAGTTTCAATTCGGGTTGTGGTAGATGGTCACGTCGGCCATGCGCCGACCCTACCGCGCCACCCGCCGCCGCCTCCCTCTTCCGCCACCTCTGTGACACCCCCTCCCTAGGGTCCACCTCGCTTCCCCGCCACTGCGTCCCGCCCGCGGGACCTCACACCGACGAGGAAGCCATGTCAGAGACACACCACCGCCCCGACCGCACGGCTGCCGCCGACCCGGCGGACGGCCCCGCTCCGGTGCGCTGCGCCGCCGATGCCGTTGCCGTCATCTCGCTCGCCCTGCACCACCCGCCGGTCGACGAGACCATCTGCTTCACGCTCGACGAATCCGGCACTGGCGGCGTCGTGATCGCGGTCGAGGGCACCGCCCGGCCCGACGACGTGCTCGGTGTCGTTGCGCACCTCGCCGCTGCGGCCGAGGGCACGGCGACATCGCGCCTCGTCGTCGCCAGTGTGCGGCCGCACGGGTCACTGCGCCGCGACGATGCTGCACGCTGGGGTGCCCTCGTCGATGCCGCCGCGCTGTTCGGCGTCGAGGTCATCGAGTGGTTCGTCGTCGACAGCGAGCGGCGGGCACTCACGCCGCGGGCGCTCACCGGCGACCCCGCACCGTGGCCGGTGTGGCCGCAGCCGACCGACCACCCGGTGGGGGCCGCCATCGCGCTCGGCGCCGACCTCGATCTCATGCTGCTGGCTCAGTCCGGTGACGTCTCGCCGCCCTGCAGCACCGTCGACGCGTTCGACGGGCTGCCGATCGGCGGCATCGTCGTGGGTCCGGCTGCCAACGGGTCGGCCAGCGCGTCGGCAGTCTCCGGCAGGGCACGGCGTTGAGCCGGCGACACGCGCAGGCCGGCGGCGCGCAGCCGCTGCACCAGCTCGCGACTCGTCACGGGCACGGCACCCCGCACCACCATCTCGTCGACCCACTCCTCAGGTATGTCGTAGTGGTCGCCGTGGAACCCTCGCGGCGGAATCCCCGCCGCCGCGGCAAAGGCGTGCAGCTCGTCCAGGTCGGTGTCGCTCGCCAGGTGGGCCCACCGACGAACCCGCTGCCACCAGACGGGAGGATCGCTCAGCACCGCCATCGCCCCATACGATCACACCATGACGGCCCCCGAGGTCGAACTGCGCGCCGCATGGCACCGGCTCAGCGGGGCCCCCACCGTCGCACGGCCCGACCACCGCCCCTCCGACGCCTTCGAGTCACTGCTCGCCCGCCTGCGCGAGCCGCACCGGCACTATCACACGGCGACGCACGTCATGTGGGTGCTGCGCCATGCCGACGACATCCTCCGGCACCCGTCGTGTGCTGCGCTCGATGCCGACGCCGTCCGGCTCGCTGCGCTGTGGCACGACGCGGTGTACGACCCGACCGCCGTCGACAACGAGGCCGTCAGCGCCCGACTGGCGCACGAGGTCGCGCTGTCGCTCGGCTGGGATGCGGCACGTGCCGCGCTCGTCGAGGCACTCGTGCGGTCCACGGAACCCGGCACCTCGCGCACCCCGCACGCAGACGGCGCAGCACACGGAGCGGTCGACGAGTTCGACGTGCTGCACGACGCCGACCTCGCCATCCTCGGCAGCGAGCCTGCCCAGTACCAGGCCTACGTCAACGCCGTCCGTCGCGAGTACGCACACGTGTCAGACGACGACTGGCGACGCGGCCGGCCTGCCGTGCTGCGGTCGATCCTCGCCACGCGACCGCTGTTCCGCACCGCGGCCATGGCCACCCGCACCGCGCGCGCCGAGGCCAACCTCGCCGCCGAACTCGCGTCGCTCGAGCACTGACCGCGCACGCGGGTCGCGGCGGTTCACGTGAACCGCTGCGTGCGTCAGCGCGGCCGGTAGATGTCGGCGCGGTGATCGATGCGCAGCACTATGACCGTGCTCGAGTCGTCATCGATCTCGTACAGCACCCGGTAGGCACCACAGCGCGCCGACCACTGTCCCGCCAACTCGCGCCGCAGCGGGTGGCCCACCGCACGAGGCCGGTCAGCCAGCGGACCCACGACGAACGCCACGACCGCTGCCGCCACTCGTTCGGGCAGTCGGCCGAGCTGGCGCTGTGCGGCACCGGTGACGCGCAGTTCGTACTGCGTACCGGTCACTGACCGAGGTACTTGGCGCGCAGTTCGTCAGCCGACACGACGTTGCCCGCCTCGACGTCGCGGCGCGCCTCGGCGATCTCCGCCATCGCCACCGGGTCGGACAACAGGTCGAGGGTGTCCTCGAGCCCGGCGAGGTCGGCGACACTCATCAGGACGGCAACGGCACGACCATTGCGCGTCACGGTGATGCGGTCGTGGTGCTCCTCGACCCGGTCGACCATCTCCGAGAACCGGGCCTTCACCTCTGCAAGCGGCAGCACATCGGACATGTCCAGAATTGTAGTCATCTCGCCCTCCGGGTGACCGCTCGACGGATCGTCCGCACGTGCAGCACACCTGAGCACGCTGACCGGCAACGGTCGCAGGGCGTCGACCGCTCGGCGACGCGTCAGTGGCAGGCGCAGGCGCCGCCGCAGCCACCGGCCCGCGGCATCGGCGCCGGTGCACTGGCGGTCGGCGCGGCACCCGTGCTGGCGAACACCGACAGCAGGCGCACTGCGCCCGGGTGACCTTGCGGGCACGTGGCCGGATCGCTGGCCTCGCTCATCGGGCGACGAACCTCGAACGTGTCGTCGCAGGTCCTGCATCGGAATTCGTAGAGCGGCACGCCCGCAGCGTACCGCGCACTCACACGGCCACCGGTGGTCGACGGCACATGGTTGACTGTGCACGTGCCCGTCACCTCGGCTGCCCCCGTCACCGTCGTCCCCGAGACCGAGCAGGTCCCCCAGACCGGCGAACCCGTTGCGGCGCACATCGTGAAGACCGAGCCGGGCGAGAACGCCGCCGCCAAGGTGCTCGAGGCCCGCATCTACGGCACGCCGCTCGAGGCGCTGTGCGGCCACGTGTGGGTGCCGTCGCGCGACCCCAAGCAACTGCCGCTGTGCGAGGAGTGCAAGGCCATCTACGAGATGTACCGCGCGTTCAACGACGGTCTCGGCGAGCGACCCTCCGAGTGACGACGGTCCGCGTGCCACACCCGGCCTGTCGATGACCCGTCGCCCGCCGCAGCCGCAGCAGCCCGGCGGCGATGCCGAGCCCGATCTCACCGGCCTGCGGATCCGCGAGGCGGTCCGTGCCCTGCTGCTCACACCCGGGCGCGAGGTGCTGCTGGTGCGCTTCGAGTTCCCGGGCGGCACTCGATGGGCACTACCGGGTGGCGGCCTGGACCCCGGTGAGACCCACCTCGACGCGCTGCACCGCGAGCTGGACGAGGAACTGGGCCTCACCGCGCTCGACGTCGGCCCGCACGTGTGGACGAGGACGCACATCATCCCGTTCGTGAACGGGAGGTGGGACGGCCAGCGCGAGCGGGTGCACCTCGTGCCGACCGAGCGCTTCGACCCGGCGCCGCGGCTCAGCGCCGAGCAACTCGCGGCCGAGTACCTGTTCGAGATCCGCTGGTGGCACGTCGACGACATCACCGACGGCCTGCCGTTCGTGCCGATGACACTCGCCACCCACCTGCGCGACCTCGAGCGGCACGGGCCGCCGGCCGAGCCGTGGCGCGTGGGCGTCTGAATC
>JBMSSR010000092.1:0-10481 GCA_049424465.1 Ilumatobacteraceae bacterium | reverse complement strand
ATCACCGGCGTCGAGCAGCGCGCCGTGCAGGACGCCGCCGAGTACGCCGGCGCCCGCCGTCCGGTGCACATCATCGAGGAGCCCATGGCCGCTGCGATCGGCTCCGACATGCCGGTGCACGAGCCGAGCGGCAACATGATCGTCGACATCGGCGGCGGCACCACCGAGGTCGCCGTCATCTCGCTCGGCGGCATCGTGACGGCCCAGTCGGTGCGCGTTGCCGGCGACGAACTCGACGACGCCGTCATCCAGTACGTGAAGAAGGAGTTCTCGCTCGCGATCGGCGACCGCACTGCGGAGGACATCAAGATCCATCTGGGGTCGGCATGGCCGCTCGACGAGGAGATGACGGCCGACATCCGTGGTCGCGACCTCATCAGTGGCCTGCCGCGCACGGTCGAGCTCACCACCGAGCAGACCCGTGAGGCGCTCGCCGAGCCGGTTGCCGCCATCGTCGACGCAGTCAAGACGACGCTCGACCGCACCCCGCCCGAGCTCGCCGCCGACATCATGCGGAACGGCATCACCCTGGCGGGTGGCGGTGCGCTGCTGCTCGGCCTCGACCGTCGCCTGTCGCACGAGACCGGCATGCCCATCAACATCGCTCCCGAGCCGCTCTTCAGCGTCGTGCTCGGTTCCGGTCGCGCACTCGAGAACATCGACGCGATGCGGGGGCTGATGGCGATGGGCAGCGACGAGTGATCCCGCCGGAGGGCTGAGGTGTTCCAGCTCAGTCGCAAGCGCATCATCGTCATCGTCGTCGTCACGTGCCTGCTGCTCATCACGCTCGACCAGCGCGGCAACGGTACGCTCGGCGGCGTTCGAAGCGCCTTTGCGCTGCTCCTCCGCCCGTTCGAGACGGCGGTCAGGGTAGTCGCGCTGCCGGTCGGCCGGGCATGGAACGGCATCGCCAACTACGACGATGTGGCTGCCGAGAACGAGGTGCTGCGCGACCAGCTCGAGCGGATGAAGGGCTCCGACATCGAGGCGCGCTCGGCGATCCTCGAGTACCGCGAGCTCCTGCGCCTCAACCAGCTCACCACCAAGTTCACGTACGGCACTGCCGCGGCACAGGTGGTCGGCGAGTCACCGGGAAACTTCCAGAACACGGTCGAGATCAACATCGGCGCGTCGCGAGGCGTCAAGCCGGGGATGCCGGTCATCGACGGCGCAGGCCTCATCGGCCGCATCACCAAGGTGTTCCCCGACCGGGCGATCGTGTTGTTGATCACCGATCCCGAGTACGCAGTGTCGGCGCAGGTGCTCAGCACGATCCGCGACATCCCCGGCGCCACGACCACGACGACGGAGCCCACCGAGGTGACCACACCGTCGGGAATCCCGGTCGACGAGATCGGCCAGCACACCACGACGGTCCCACCGGCCTCGACGGGTGACACGACCACCACCACATCGACGACGTCCACGACGACGACCACGATCGCTCCCACGACCACGATCGTCGAGGGCATCGTGCGCGAGACCGGCACGCTCGAGGGCCAGGGTGCCGGCGAGCCGCTGTTGCTGCGGTTCGTCGACCCCGAGTCGGCCTTCGAGACGGTACGCATCGGTGCGGTCGTCGACACCGCCGGTGGTCTCTACAGCCTCGCGCCGCAGGGCATCCCGATCGGACTCATCACCGACATCGTCGACCAGGAGGGCTCGAGCACGATCCTCGTCGAGGTCACCCCCAGCGCCACGTTGCGCCGGCTGAACTTCGTCGCCGTGGTGCTCTACGAGCCCAACCCGTCGGCCGTGAGGTTCTGAGCCGTGGAGCAGGCCGTGCTGAAGGTGACGGCGCGGTTGCTCGGCGTCGGCCTGCTGGCGCTCGCCGTGCAGCGAGTGGTGTTCGCGTCGTGGACGATCCTCGACGTGAAGGTGCAGTTCGTACTGGCGCTGGTCGCCGCGGCCGGGGCGGCGGCAGGCGCGGACAAGGGGGCGGTCGCCGGGTTCGCCCTCGGCCTGCTGTTCGACCTCACCGGCAACACCCCGGCCGGGTTGATGGCGCTCGCGTACGGCCTCGGCGGGATGACGGCTGGCTACGTGCAGACGATCAACCCCGAACCGAGCTGGTGGATGGCGTCGATGTCGGCCGCAGCGGGTGCCGCCGTGGGGGAGAGCGCGATCCCGGTCATCGACGTCGTTGCAGGCCAGAACGGTTGGGTCAGCCAGAGCCTGCTGCGGGTCGTGCCGATCGTGGCGGTGTCGACTGCGTTGCTCTGCACACCGCTGCTCCCCGTGGGACGATGGATGGTCGGCGCCAAGCGCCGCAAGTG
The DNA here is from genome assembly GCA_049424465.1 of Ilumatobacteraceae bacterium. Classification (GTDB taxonomy): domain Bacteria; phylum Actinomycetota; class Acidimicrobiia; order Acidimicrobiales; family Ilumatobacteraceae; genus UBA668. The sequence continues at coordinate 8,205 of JBMSSR010000092.1, read as the reverse complement.
GCGGGTGATCCCCGAGTGAACCAGATGCCGACGCTGCACCGACTCCACGCCCCGACTCCGGTGGGCCGCTGACATGGCCATCGAGCGCCGCACCAAGCGGCTCAGCGTGCTCGCGACCGCATCGCTCGTGATGTTCGGGCTGCTCGGCGCGCGCCTGTGGTTCCTGCAGGGTGTGCAGGCCGAGGACTATCGGGCCAAGGTCGCGGCATCGAAGACCCGCACCGTGTACATCGCGCCCGAGCGAGGTCGAGTCTTCGACGCCGACGGCCGCATCGTCGCCGCCAACCGGCGCACGCTGACCATCACGGTCGACTGGTCGGTCGTGCGCAACAAGAAGAACCGGCTCGCGCTGTTCACCCGCCTGTCCGGCCCGCTCAAGGTGCCGGTCGACGAACTGATGCGTCGCTACGACCCGTGCTACAACGAGCCGAAGCCGTGCACGAAGGGACAGCGCTACGACACGCTGCTGCCGCTGCCGCTGAAGGAGGATGTGTCCGAGGAACTCGTGGCGTACCTGAAGGAGCGCAGCGAGGACTACCCGGGCATCGATGTGGTCGAGCAGTACAAACGGGTCTACCCCTATGCGCCGCTCGCGTCACACGTCATCGGCTACATGGGTGCGATCACCGAGGGAACCCTCGACGGCTACCTGCTGCAGGGCTACAAGCGCAACGAGCGCGTCGGCCAGTTCGGTGTCGAACTGAGCATGGAGCGCGAGCTCCACGGGCAGTGGGGCAAGCGGGTGTACGAGATCGACGCAGCGGGTTCGATCGTGCGCGAGCTCACCGAGTTCAGGGTCGAGCCGGTCGCTGGCTTCGACGTGCAGCTGAGTATCGATCTCGACATCCAGCAGTACGCCGAGCAGGCGCTCGAGACCGGATTGCGGCTGCGGCGGTACCTCCCCGAGGAGCTCACCCAACTCGACTCGGCGCCGCACAACCCGCTCGACCCGCAGAACCGCTACCTCACCCGTGTGTACCAGCGGACCGAGGCCGACGGCACCAAGGTCGATTACCCGGAATGGGTACAGCACAAGGCGCCGGCAGGCGCGGTCGTGGTGATGAACCACAACAACGGCCAGATCGTCGCGATGGCCAGCTACCCCACGTTCGACAACCGGTGGATGGAGGCGGGCATCACCGGCGACAAGTTCCAGCAACTCTTCCCGAGCAAGAACCCAGATGGGTCCAAGCTCGATCCCGACCTGTCGATCCTCGTCAACCGAGCGGTCTCGGGCAACTACAACCTCGGCTCGACGATCAAGCCGTTCGTCGCCTGGGCAGGGATGAACGCGGGCCTCATCACCAAGGACACGGTCCACCTCGACGAGGGCATCTACAACCTGACGTCGATCGACCCGTCCGACTGTGTGCAGAACGGCGGCATCGCGCGGTGCATCTTCAAGAACGCGGTGAACAAGAACACGCTGCGCCCGAGTCGGTACGGTCCGGTGACCGTCAGCGACGCGCTCGCGGTCTCGTCCGACACCTTCTTCTACAAGCTGGGCGAGGACTTCTACGTCAAGGACCGCCAGCTGCTGAAGACCGAGCTCGAGCGGTTCGGCTTCGGGTCACTCACCGGCGTGCAGTTGCCGTTCGAGTGGCGTGGCCGCATCCCTGACACCGAGGTGAAGAAGTCGTTGCTCGAGCGAGGGGTGCTCGACCCGTCCGAGGTGCCGCGCCTCACCGTCGGCGACAACGTGCAGGTGGCGATCGGCCAGGGTCTCATGGCGGCCACACCGCTGCAGCTCGTCAATGCCTACGCCACGCTGGCCAACGGCGGGCTGCTGCTGCAGCCCAACATCGTCAAGAACGTCTACGCGCCGCTCACGCCCGACGGCCTCCCGGGCTACGCCGATCTGGCCAAGGGCACCGTGGTCGTGAGCTACGTCGAGCCGATCGTGCGCGATCGGCTCGAGATGCCGTCCGAGGTCCTGATGCCGATTGTCGAGGGACTGACCCGCGTGATCCGGGGACCCGGCGTGCGGTACGACATCTACCACGCCACGACGGGCGAGCGGCTCTTCAGGGGCTTCACCGTCGACATCGCGGGCAAGACCGGTACCGCGCAGGGTGCTGCCAACCTGCCGTGGAACGACTCGTCGGTGTTCGCCGCGTTCGGCCTCAGCCCGAACCTGCCGTTCACGGCGCTCACCTACATGGAGAAGAGTGGCTACGGCTCGAAGGCTGCCGCGCCGGTGACCAAGTGCTTGTTCCTCGCCCTGTCGGGTCAGACGAAGGTCGACCCGGTCTATGTGAGCGACCCCCTCGACCGCACCAGCACGCTGCCGGCCAACCCGCAGATCCTGTCCGATCGGGCCTGCCTCACCGGCACCTCGGGAATCCGCGACTGACATGACACTCACGATGCTTCGCCGCAAGCCGGACCGCGGGCTCGGCAACATCCATGCGAGCGCGAGCGCTCCCAGCCGCAACATCGACTGGGTGCTCATGGCTGCCGTCGCCGTGCTGTCGGTCGTCGGGCTGCTCATCATCTACTCGGCCTCGTACACGAAGTCGCCGCCGGGCGGCGCCCCGTACGACTTCTTCTTCGTGACTCGCCAGCAGGTCTTCCTCATCATCGCGGTCATCGTGATGATCACGGTGATGTCGCTCGACTACGAGTGGTGGCGAGACCGCGCCAATTTCTTCTACGGCGTCACCGTGATGCTGCTCATACTCATCGCGTTGATGAACCTGCTGCAGATGGGTGGGACCGAGACGGTGCTGTCGTTCAATCTCGGCCTCATCAACGTGCAGCCGGCCGAGATCGCGAAATTCACGATCCTGCTGGCGCTGTGCGGCTACGTCGCCGACGAGCGCTCGGAGGTGCTCGAGTACCACCGGTTCGTGATCGGGCTGGTCATCGTCGGCGTACCGGTGGGTCTCGTCATCCTGCAGCCCGACCTCGGCTCGGCGACGGTGCCACTGGCGATGATGGTGGGGGTGACGTGGGTCGCGGGTGCGCGTCTGCGCTACCTGTTCATGATCTTCGCGCTGTCGACAGCGACGATCGCATCGGCGGTGTTCAGTGGGCTCGTCAACGACTACCAGCTCAAGCGGTTCGCCGTCTTCTTCGACCAGAACTCCAAGGACGAGAGCCTCCGCGACGTCGCGTACCAGGGTCGCAACGCCGTCCGTGCGCTGGCGACGGGTGGCCTGACCGGTCGCGGGTGGCTGCAGGGACCGATCACGAATGCGTCGAAGGACATTCCCGTCCAGTGGGCTGATTTCCCGTTCTCCGCGGTCGGCGAACAGTTCGGGCTGCTCGGGGCGCTCGTGGTGATCGGCCTGTACTCCGTCGTCCTGTTGCGAATCTGGCGGATCGCGCAGCTCTCGAAGGACATGCTCGGCACGCTGCTGTGCGCCGGGGTGTTCTCGATGGTGCTCTGGCAGGTGTTCCAGAACGTGGCGATGACCATCGGTGTCATGCCGATCACGGGGCTGCCGCTGCCGTTCATCTCGTACGGCGGCTCAGGCGTGGTGACGTTCTTCGCCCTGATGGGCCTCGTGCAGAACGTGCACATGCGGCGCTACCGCTGACCGAACCCTCAGCGGGTCTCACCGTCCGTCGCCGTCTGGCGGCCTGATGCCACCCTTCGTGGCGATCCGCGGGCGCTCGGTGGGGAACGGTCCCTCGGTTCGACCGGCCCCCCTTGTAGGCTGGGGCGAAATGAGTTCTCTCTGGGAACGGGTCGAACCGCTCCTGGCTCGGGTACAGAAGCCCGCCCGCTACATCGGGTGCGAGGACGGCGCCATCACCCCCCGGTACGAACCCGGGAAGGTTTCCTGGCTGCTCGCCTACCCCGACACCTACGAAATCGGGCTGCCCAACCAGGGGCTGCAGATCCTCTACGACATCCTGAACGAGCGCCACGACGCCGTGGCCGAACGCACCTACGCGCCCTGGGCCGACCTCGAGGCGCTGCTGCGCGAACGCGGGCTGCCCCTCTTCAGCGTCGACACGCACCGGGCGGCGGGGGAGTTCGACCTGTTCGCCTTCAACTTGTCGGCCGAGCTCGTCTACACGAACGTGCTCAACATGATCGACCTCGCCGGCGTGGCCGTGCGGTCGGCGCAACGGCGAGTCGATGACCCGCTGGTGGTCATCGGCGGGCACTGCGCCTTCAACCCCGAGCCGCTGGCCGACTACGTCGACCTCGTCGTGCTCGGTGAGGGCGAGGAGGTCATCGGCGAGATCACCGAGGTCGTGCGCGACTGGAAGGCGTCCGGTCGCACCGAGGGCAGTCGCGAGGGCGTGCTGCGCGAACTGTCGAAGGTGCCCGGCGTCTACGTGCCGTCGATGTACGACGTCGAGTACGACGGGCCGGCGCTGCGTGCCGTCACCCCCCGGTACCCCGACGTGCCCGCCGCGGTGTCCAAGCGGACGATCGCCGACCTGTCGGCGTGGCCCTACCCGCGCCGCCCGCTTGCGCCGCTCACCGAGGTGGTGCACGATCGCCTCGCCGTCGAGGTCTTCCGCGGGTGCACCCGCGGGTGCCGCTTCTGCCAGGCCGGCATGATCACCCGCCCGGTGCGCGCGCGGCCGGCCGCGCAGGTGCGCACGATGATCACCAACGGTCTGCGCGCGACGGGCTACGACGAGGTCAGCCTCACCTCGCTCAGCACCGCCGACTTCAGCGGCATCGAGGAGGTCACCAACTCGCTGGCCGGGTGCGGCACGACGATCAGCCTCCCGTCGTTGCGCGTCGACGCGTTCACGGTCGGCCTCGCCGACCAGGTCTCGGGCGGTCGGCGCAGCGGCCTGACGTTCGCCCCCGAGGCGGGCAGCTGGCGGCTCCGTCAGGTGATCAACAAGCTGATCACCGAGGAGGACCTGTACGGCGCCGTCGAGTCGGCGTTCTCGCAGGGCTGGCACCGCACCAAGCTGTACTTCCTCACCGGGCTGCCCACCGAGGTCGACAGCGACACCCTCGGCATCGTCGAGCTCGCCGCGAACTGTGTGCGGATCGGCCGCCGCCACACCAACCGGGCGAGCGTCACCGTCAGCCTCGGCGGGTTCGTGCCCAAGCCGCACACGCCGTTCCAGTGGTTCGGGCAGAACACGACCGACGAGTTGCGCCGCAAGGTGCAGCTCGTCCGCGACGCTGCGCACCGCGCCAAGGGTGTGCAGGTCAAGTGGCACGACCCGTCGGCGACGCTTGCCGAGGGCATCGCGTCGCGCGGCGACCGGCGGATCGGCGCAGTGATGGAACGCGTCTGGCGGGCCGGTGGCATCTTCCAGGAGTGGAGCGAGTTCTTCCGGCTCGGCCGGTGGGAGGACGCCATGGCGGCCGAGGGCCTCTCGGTCGAGTGGTACGTCAACCGCCATCGCGACGAGCACGAGGTCCTGCCGTGGGACCACCTGTCGGCCGGGCTGCACAAGGACTTCCTGTGGCTCGACTGGCAGGCGGCGCTCGCCGAGCACGGTCTCGAGGACTGCCGGTGGACGCCCTGCTACGACTGCGGCGTCTGCACCGGCTTCGGGATCGAGCACGTGGTGGCCTCGCCCGTCCCGCCCGCCGGCGGCAGCCAGGGCACCGGCCAGGACCTCGCCCGCGGCGGTGAGGTGCCGGTGGCGCTGTTGCCCCGTCGGCCGCAACGTCAGGACGACCACGCCGGGCACTCGACGGCCGAGTCCACCGGAGCACCCGTATGAAGGTGCGCGTGCGGTACAGCAAGACCGGCAAGGTCCGCTTCACGAGCCACCGCGACACGGCGCGGCACTGGGAGCGCGCCGTGCGCAAGGCCGGCGTGAAGGTCGCGATGTCGGCCGGCTTCACGCCTCGGCCGCGCATGTCGTTCGGCCTCGCGCTGCCAACTGGCGCCGAGAGCCTCGCCGAGTACCTCGACATCGACCTCGACGAACTGCCCGCCGACATCGCCGAGCCCGATGCGCTGTGCGCGGTGTTCGACGCCTCGATGCCACCGGGGTACGCCGCCACCCGGGTCGCCGAACGTGACCGCAGCGTTGCCTCACTGCAGGACGCAGTGGTGTCGTGCACGTGGCGGTTCGACCTCGTCGGTGTCGACCGGTCACAGGTCGAGGGGGAGATCGGGCGAGTGCTCGGCGCGGCGTCGCTGCCGCTCGAGCGCGAGCGCAAGGGGCAGCGCAGCACCGACGACGTGCGCCCCGCCATCGAGTCACTCGCGCTCGCGCCGGTGATCGCCGAGGGTGACGGCCAGCGCGTGGGCATCGAGGCGCGCCTGGCCACCGCCACCCGGGGGCTGCGACCGCTCGAGCTGGTCGCGGTGCTCCTGCCATCGCACGACGCGGTCGACACGGCCGCACGGGTGCTGCGTACACATCAATGGATCGAGGCAGACGGGGTGCGGGGCGAAGTGCTCCCGCTCGACCCCGTCGCCGGGCGCTCCTCGTCGGAGCGCAACTGAGAAGGGAACACCATGGACAACCCGACGACTGACGACGTCCGCGAGCCGGACGGCGCGCCGCCGACCGACGCGAGCGACGGTGCGGCTGCCACACCCGCCGAGACGACGAGCCACACGACCCCTGCACCGCCGACCCGGCGTACTGCTGCCGGCGACGACGCCTCCGACGTCGACGACGTCGCCGACGGAGACGACGACGATGCCGACGGCGATGACGACGGCGACGACACTGACGCGGACGGCGAGGGTGGCGACGTGCAGGGCGAGCCCACCGTGCGCACCGGTCCGAAGAAGCGTCGGCGTGGCTCGCGGGGCGGCAAGAACCGCAAGAAGCCGGCGACGAGCGGTGCCGGCCAGGCGACGGGTGACGTCGACGGTGCCGACCATGCCGAGCACCCCGATCATCCCGAGTTGCCTGACCGCGCCTCCGAGGGCCGGCCCTCACCCGAGGCGGCAGCGGCCGCAGTCGTCCGCAAGCCGCAGATCGGCGATACGCGCCCGGCGCCACCGCCCGCCGCGCCGGCCGTGCAGATGCCCGGTGGGGCCACCGCCGGCGCCGGTGCGTCCGGTGGTGCAGGAGCCGGTACTGCCAAGAAGAAGCGCCGCCGCAGCGGCAAGGGCCGTGGCGGTGCTGGTGGCTCGGGCGGCCAGCGTCCCGAGCAGTCAGGTCGTTCGCAGCCCGGCCCCGTCGCCGAACTCGATCCCGAGGTGCTCGAGCGGCGCCGTGGCCGCGAGCGCAAGGGTCGCCCGGTCGGCCGCTATCTGATGTGCGTGCAGGTGCGCCCGCACCTCACCCAGGTCGCCGTGCTCGAGGGCCGCACGCTCATCGAGCACTACGTCAGCCGCCCGGCCGACGACGTCAGCCAGATCCACGGCAACATCTACGTCGGCAAGGTCCAGAACGTGCTGCCCGGCATGGAGGCCGCCTTCGTCGACATCGGCACGCCCAAGAACGCGGTGCTCTACCGCGGCGACGTGCAGTACGACAGCGAGGACATCGTCGAGAAGTCCACCCAGCCGCGCATCGAGCAGATGCTGCGCGCCAAGCAGCTCATCGTCTGCCAGGTGACCAAGAACCCGATCGGCGCGAAGGGGGCGCGGCTGACCCAAGAGGTGTCCTTGCCCGGCCGGTTCGTGGTGCTGGTGCCCAACTCACGCACCTACGGCATCTCCAAGCGCCTGCCGGACGACGTGCGCAAGCGGCTCCGCAACATCCTCGACCGCGTCAAGCCGGCCGAGCACGGTCTCATCGTGCGGACCGCTGCCGAGCACGCCACCGAGCAGGAACTGCGCGCCGACATGACCCGTCTGCTCGACCAGTGGGCGGCGATCGAGGCCAAGGCCAAGAAGGTCAACGGCCCGGCCCTGCTGTACCGCGAGCCCGAGCTCGCCGTACGCGTCATCCGCGAGGAGTTCAACGCCGAGTACCGCGGCATCGTCATCGACGACGAGCGCCTGCACGCCGACGTGCACGACTACGTGACAGCGTTCAACCCCGAGCTCGCCGACCGGGTCGAGCACTACGACGCGGACGAGGAGGGGCTGCCGCTGTTCGAGAAGTTCCACATCCACGAGCAGCTCCACAAGGCGCTGGACCGCAAGGTATGGCTGCCGAGCGGCGGGTCGCTCATCATCGAGCACACCGAGGCCCTCACCGTCATCGACGTCAACACGGGCAAGAACGTCGGCACCACCAACCTCGAGGAGACGGTCTTCAAGAACAACCTCGAGGCGGCCGAGGAGGTCGCCAAGCAACTGCGCCTGCGCGACATCGGCGGCATCGTGGTCATCGACTTCATCGACATGGAGATCA
>JBMSSR010000091.1:0-10564 GCA_049424465.1 Ilumatobacteraceae bacterium | reverse complement strand
CTCGCCGCTGGGTCGACGGCGCACGGCGAGGGGGCGTGCCTCGATCGGCGCGGACCCAGGCGGCACAGGGCACACAGCTGCGAGCGACGGTCCACGGCCGCCGCCGTCGATCATTGACATAACGGTGATTATGGGCGTTGTGCCACCGGACTCGACGTCGCCGTCCGCTAGCCCGCGGAGGGCCGTCATCGCCTCGTCATCGTTCCGTCGCCTCCGGACCACGGCCGCCCGACCGTGTTGGTGGTCCGATGGCCGTCAGTCGGCGCTGGACGACCGCCGCAGTTCTCGGTCACGCAGCGGTCGCGCCGCCTCGAGCAGCCAGTCGACGAGCTCGCGCATTTCGCGAAGTGTCGGCGTCCCGGCCGCTGCGAGGTCGCGCTCGGCGTCGTCGACCGCACACGCCAGGACGTACAGCTCGTCGTGCAGGCTGTCGAGCTCTGCCGTGGCCACGATCAGTTCGTCCTCGCTGAGGCGCAGCTCGGCGGCCCGCTGCCGGCCGACCCAGTGCCACTGGCGGCATGCCTGCGAGCAGTACTGCCGCGGCCGGCCGGTGCGCTGCTCGGGCAGGACGCGCCGACACCAGACACAGCGGTCGCGTCGCGGCGGCGCTGGTCGGGCGGGAGTCGGTGCATCCCCCGTACGGTGCTCCTCCACCCCGTCCCCGTCTTTCGTCATGACGAAACCCTACTGATGCGGTGTGTGCGGACGATGGACCGCGACGCTTCGGTCTCGCGTCGGATCCGGCGGGGATCAGCGATCGGTGAGCGAGTCGGCGGCGCGCCAGGCCGCCTCTGCCCGGTCGAGTCGCTGGACCGCGACCCCTCGCAGGCGGTCTGCCACGCCCGCGACCACCAGGTTCGCCAGTGCCAGCGTGCCGACGTGGCTGTCGAACGGGCCCGCGCCAGCCGCCGAGACGGTGAACGACCGGGTGGCCAGCGTGGCGATCGGTGACAGGCTGCTGTCGGTGACCGACACGATCCAGGCGCCTGCGTCCCGGGCCCCTCGAACGGCCTCGACGAGCCACCGGTCGTAGCGACGCAGGTCGATCGCCACGACGACGTCGGTGTCGGTCAACAGGGCGACCGAGCGGCGCACCGCCACCTCGTTGCCTCCCACGAGCGTGACGCCGGGTCGCAGGGCGCCGAGATCGGCTGCGAACTGGGCCGCCACACCGGTGGACGCATCACCCGACATCACCGTGACCGCAGGCGCCGCGGCGAGGCGTTCGACGGCGTCGTCCAACGCGGCCGGTGCCAGTCCCCCGAGCGTGGTCGACACGTTGGCGACCTCGAGATGCAGGTGGCGGCCCACCAGGTCGTCGGCCGACGGCTCGCGAATCCGCTCGGCGGCGGGCCGCAACTGCCCTGCCAGTTCGAGCTGCACGGCCCGCTGCAGCGCCGAGAAGCCGTCGAACGCAATCTTTGCCGCCAGCCGGACCACGGTCGCCGCCCCCGAGCCGGCGGCGTCCGCCAGTTCGGCGACGGTACCGAACGCAACCAACTGCGGTCGGGCCAGGACGACCTCGGCAACCCGGCGCTCGGCAGGTGTGAGCGACTCCCCTGCGCGAGCGATCCGATCGGCGACGTCCACGGCGGGTGACAGTAGTCGGACGGCGGAATGGCGTGTTCCTTCCGTTCGTCGGTAGTGTCTGGAATGTTCGTTCCATGATTTCACGGAGGCACCAGTGAGCACGACCCGGCACGCCGACACGGCATCTCGCGAGCACGCCCTGCCCCTGGTGATCGACGCGTCCGGGTGGACCCCGGACGTTCCCGACGACCTCGCGCCCGGCGACGAGCGGTTCGTCCGGCGTGCCGGCCACGCGGGTCGCACGCTGCCCGAGTCGGTCTACACAGCCCTGGTCGACTTCGCCGAGCAGCCGCACCGGAGCGGCGCGATCCTGCTGCGCAACCTGCCGATGGGGACCCTTCCGGCGACTCCCCCGACACCGACGTCCCCGACCACGAAGGATCGCACGAGCGAGTTCACCCTGCTCACGATCGCACGGATGATGGGGCACCCGGTCGGGTACCAGCCCGAGCACGGTGGCGACGTCATCCAGAACCTGGTGCCGGTCGCGAGTTCGGCCACGCGTCAGGTGAGCACGTCGTCGGCGATCGACTTGATGTACCACACCGAGGCCGCCTTCCACCCGCACCGCCCGCGCTATCTGCTCCTCGCCTGTCTGCGCGGCGATGCGGCAGCGGTGACCACCCTCTCGTCGATACGCGAGGTGCTGCCGCTGCTGCCGGCAGCCACGGTCGACGTCCTGTTCCAGCGTCGGTTCCGCACCGCCGTCGACGAGAGCTACCTGCACGGCCGCCGCAATCGGCTCGGCGAGCCCGTGTCGGTCGTCTCCGGCACACGCGACGAACCGACGATGGTGTTCGACGAGGACCTCATGGTCGGTATCGATGCAGAGGCCGACGACGCGCTGCGAGACCTGGGCCGCATGGTGCGCGCTCACCACACCGGTGTCGCGCTCGAGTCGGGCGATGTGATCGTCGTCGACAACACCCTCGCCGTCCACGGCCGCACACCCTTCGTGGCCCGCTACGACGGCACCGACCGGTGGCTGCAACGGTCCATGGTCGTCAGCGACCTGGCGGCGTCGGCCACCGACCGAACCGGCCGTGTCATCACCACGGTGTTCGGTGACTGAGACCGAGGTGAGTGCGCCGCCGTGCGCGACACTGTGGGAGTGAACAGCGATCTGGCGACGCGTGTCGCCACCATGCCTCCCCCGCCGCCGTGCGCGTTCGCGAGCGACAACGCCGCGGGCGCCCACCCTGCCGTCATCGACGCGGTGATCGCCGCCAACACCGGTCATGCGCTCGCGTACGGCGCCGACGACTGGACCCGTCGGCTCGACGAGCGATTCCGTGACCTCTTCGGCGGCTCCACCGAGTCGTTCGTGGTCTGGAACGGCACGGGCGCGAACGTGATGGCGCTTGCGACGATGGTGCGTCCGGGTGACGCAATCGTCTGCACCGATTGGTCGCACATCAACGTCGACGAGACGGGCGCCCCCGAGCGCGTCATCGGCGCGAAGCTGCTGCCGCAGCCGACTGTCCACGCCAAGCTGGTACCCGACCAGCTGACCGAGTTGGCACACCTGCAGGGGGTGCAGCACCACGCCCAGCCCGGTGTCGTGTCGCTCACACAGAGCACCGAGCTCGGGACCCTGTACACGGCGGACGAGATTGCCGCCCTGTGCGACACCGCCCATCGGATGGGCATGCGCGTGCACCTCGACGGTGCCCGTCTCGCGAACGCCACGGCGGCACTCGGGGGCACGGTCGCGGCGCTGCGGTCGTTCACCGTCGACGCAGGTGTCGACGTCGTCAGCTTCGGGGGCACCAAGGCAGGAATCCTCGGCGGCGAGGCGGTCGTGTACCTCGACCCGACGCTCGCCGAACGAGCGATGTACGTGCGCAAGCAGGTCAACCAGTTGCCCTCGAAGATGCGATTCGTCTCGGCCCAGTTCCTCGCACTGCTCGACGACGATCTGTGGATCCGGCTGGCCGACGGCGCGAACCGCACCGCCCGACGGCTGTTCGACGCCACGCGCGACATCCCCGGGGTCACGTACGACGCCGCGCCACAGGTCAACAGCGTGTTCCCGTGCCTGCCACCAGCGGCCATCGGCCTGCTGCGCGACTGGTGCTTCTTCTGGGACTGGGACGTGTCGAGGAACCAGGTGCGGTGGATGACGGCATGGGACACCACCGAGGCCGACGTCGACCGATTCGCCGCCGGCGTGCGGCACCTCCTCGGCTGACACACCGCTCGTTCGACACCCCCCGCCGGGTCGGCTACGATATGGGTAGTTGCCGTGTGCAAATACATTCTGCGCACGACACGGACGACGAGTGGGGACGGGGGTTCCATGGCAACGGTCGACGTGGTGGCGCATCGGATCGCCACCGACGATCGGTGGATGCATGACGCGGCGTGCAAGGGACTCACGCACCTGTTCTTCCCGTCCGCTGCCGAACGGCCGCAGTCGCGCGAGCGCCGCGAATTGATGGCCCGATCGGTCTGTGCGTCATGCGCTGCGCTCGTCGAGTGCCGTGCCTTCGCCCGGACCCATCACGAGTACGGCTTGTGGGGCGGCGAGAGCGAGGACGAGCGGCACGCAGCGGGCTATCGGCTCATCGCCCCGCGCGGCGGGCGGGCCCGCACCGCCGGCTGAGTGCCGCCTACGCTCGGCCCGTGGCAGAGTCAGCGGCGCATCGCAGTGCAGTAGCGCTGGCCTGGGCCGAGTACGGCGACCCGAGAACGATTGCCGCGATCGACGAGGTGAGTGCCGATGTCTCCACCAATCACGTCTATCGAGTCGTGCTGGACGACGGCACGACGACGGTGTGCAAGGTGTCCAGCTACGGCTCGTACTTCCTCTTCTACGAGGACCACGACCGGTTGCGTCGGTGTGCCGACCTGCTGCACGGCACACGGTTCGACGGGATGCTCGCCGACATCCGGCTGAAGGACGGCCGCCTGTTCACCTGGTACGACCAGCACATGTGGGCCGTGTTCTACGACGACGTGCCGCGACGCGATGCCCTGCCGCGCGTGCTCGGGCTCGAACAGGTTCGCAACCTCGGTCGCGAGATCGCAGAGTTCCACCTTGCATGCACCGACATCGCGTCGCGCATCCCCGCAGGATCGACGACCATCAAGAGCGACGCCATCCACCTCCTCGAGTTGCTCGAGAGCCCCTTCGCCCCGAAGAACTTCGACCTGCCGGCCGAGTCGATCGGGCTCCTGTGGCGTCACACGCACACGTTCCTCGAACGGCTCATCGAGTTCGGGTACGACGAGTGGCCGAAGATCCCTGTGCTCATCGACTGGAACCTCGGCAACTTCTCCGTCGACACCCAGCCGGACGGCACGTTCCGGCTGTTCAGCCGGTGGGACTACGACTGGTTCCGCATCGAGCCGCGTCTGCTCGATTTCTACTTCCTGTCACGGGTCTCCTCGACGACCGGCGACCGCACACACTTCACCTACGGACCGCACACGCTGGTCGAGGCCCCGTTCATCGAGCTCCTGACGGCGTATCGCGACGTCTTTCCGATGACGGCCGCCGAGGTGATGTTCCTTCCCGAGGTCTACCGCTTCTTCATCCTCAACTACGTCGTGCGCGAGGGTGCCCGGTTCTTCCGACCAGAGCTGTGCCGCACGTTCCGCACCGATGCGGTGCGCACCTACCTGCCGGCGCTCGAACGACTCGACCTGCGCCCACTCGCCCGTCTCGCAGGCTGAGCGCGCACCGACGCAGTCAGGCGTCCTTGACGCTCCACTCGCGACGCGCGACGGGGTCCTTGTCGCTCCAGGGGAAATTGATCCACAGGTCGGTCCGCTTCCAGGCATAGTCACACTTCACGACCGAGTGACTCTTCTCGTACAGGCAGGCCGTGCGCACCTCGGCGACCTTGCCGGCGCAGAAGTCGTGCACGCTGCGCAGCGTGTGACCGGTGTCCGCGACATCGTCGGCGATGAGAATGCGCGCGTGCGCAAGGTCGACGAAATCGGGGGCCGGCGGAAGGATGCGCGGGACCTCGAGCCGCTCGTCGACACCGGTGTAGAACTCGACATTCATGGTGTAGACGTTCTTGACGCTGAGCGCGTACCCGAGCGCACCACCGATGAGCAGACCGCCGCGCGCGATCGAGAGGATCATGTCGGGCTCGTAGTCGTCCGCCACCATCTGCGCCAATTCGCGCGAGGCGACACCGAACATCTCCCAGGTCATGATCTCTCGTTCGCTCATCCCGCTGAACCTAGTGGTTGGCGCTGCGCGGAGTGACGTTTCGCAGCGCGTGACAGATGTCAGGTGCGGGCGGCCCGATCGGCGAAGGCGATGTCGGTTGGCCGTACCGGCACTCGGGAGATGGACTCCCCGCCGAGTCCGGCGAGCGCGTCGCGGATGGCGGCCACCACCGCCGGCGTGCTCGAGACCGTCGGCGGCTCGCCGATGCCCTTTGCGCCGAGCGGTGACAGCGGTTCGGGTTCCTCGACGAACGAGATGACGACGTCGGGCATGTCGAGGAACGTGGGCAGCAGGTAATCGGTGAACGTCGGGTTGCGCACCACGCCGTCGACCTGCAGCAGTTCCTCCATCACGGCCAGCCCGAGGCCCTGCGCAATGCCGCCCTCGACCTGGCCGACGGCAGCGATGGGGTTGAGCACCCGGCCGACGTCCTGCGAGGTCGCGATCTGGATGACCTTGATCAGGCCGAGGTCGGGGTCGACGTCGACAACGGCTCGATGAGCGGCGAAGGCGAACGCCGTGTGACAGTCACCCTGCCCGTTCTCGTCGAGCTCGCTCGTGGCCGGGTGGTGGTATTCGAAGGTCTCGTCGAGGTCGAGTCCCATCGATGCAGCAACCACCGGCAGCCGCAGGGTTCCCTCGCTGTCGACGACGTCGCGCCCGTCGATGCACAGGCGATGGACGGGCACCGCGTGCTGCTCGGCGACGTGGTGCAGCAGACGGGCGAGTACCAGACGGCTGGCACCGTCGACCGCTCCCCCGCTCATCCAGGTCTGGCGCGACGCCGAGGTGGAGCCCGCCGACCCCACGTGCGTGTCGATGCGGCCGACCACGACGTCGTCGACGCCGAGCACGGTGCGCACGATCTGCTGGGCGAGCGTGACGAATCCTTGTCCGACCTCGACCGTGGCGAACTTCACGGTCGCGACACCATCGGCGAGACGCACCCGAGCGGTGCTGTAGTCGTCGAACGCCTCGCTGTACATGAGGTTCTTGATGCTGAGCCCGTAGCCGATGCCGCGCCGCACGTACTGGGACGGCGTCGTCAGACCCGCTCCCCCCGGCAGCCGCAGCGGATCGCCGTCGTGTCCCCCGACCGGCTGGTCGGGCAGCGGCAGCGCCGCGACCTCGCGCAGGATCCGCTCGACCGGTGCGACATTGCGGACCTCCTGGCCGGTGATGAGCCGGTCTCCGGTTCGCATCGCGTTGCGCCGCCGGACCTCGACCGGGTCGAGGCCGCAGGCCGCAGCAAGCCGGTCCATCTGGCTCTCGTGCGCGAAACACGCCTGCACGACTCCGAAGCCACGCATCGCACCCGAGGGCAGGTTGTTGGTGCGGACCGCCCAGCCGTCGACGGTCGCGTGCTCGCACGCGTAGGGGCCCTGCGCGTGGGTGATGCCGTTGATGAGCACCGCTGACGAGGTGCTGGCGTAGGCGCCGCCGTCGAACACGAACCGCGCCTCGATACGGCGGATCGTCCCGTCGTGGTCGGCGTGGTGACGCATCCAGATCGTGCACGGGTGGCGGTGCACGTGGCCGAGAAAGCTCTCACGACGGTCGTACGCCATCCGGACCGGTCGCCCGGTGCGGAGCGCGAGCAGGCAGGTGTGCACCTGCAGGCTGATGTCCTCGCGAGCGCCGAACGCCCCGCCCACGCCGCCGAGCACGAGTCGCACCCGGTCGACGGGCAGCCCGAGACACGCGGCGATCTGCCCACGGTCCTCGTGCAGCCACTGTGTCGCGACCACCAACTCGACACCGGAGCGATCGTGGTCGGGTACGGCGAGTGCTGCCTCGAGGCCGAGGAACGCCTGGTCCTGACGACCGATCTCGTACGAACCCTCGACGATCACCGGTCCGCTGATCGATTGGTCGCCGCGCACGATGCGCTGGTGGCGGAACACGTTCCCGTCGGGGTGGATGGGCGGGAACGAGCCGTCGACAGCGAGCTCGGGGTCGACCAGTGGGGTGAGGGGCTCGTACTCGACCACGATCGCCGCCAGGGCGCGGTGGCAGGTCTCGGCGTCCGACGCAGCGACCGCGGCGACGGGCTCGCCCACGTAGCGCACGACGTCCGACGCGAACACCGGCTGATCACTCGCGATGAGGCCGTAGGTCGGCAGACCGGGCACGTCAGCGGCGGTGAGGACGACCTCGACACCGGGGATCTGCCACGCTGCGGTGACGTCGAGACGGACGATGCGCGCGTACGGGTGCGGCGAGCGCAGGGTGCCACCCCACAGTGCGCCCTCGACGCGGTGGTCACTCGAGAACTCGAACGACCCCTGCACCTTGGCGACACCGTCCGGCCGCAGCGTCGACTGACCGAGGCGTCCGGAGATCGCGGTCTGTGACGCGACGCTCACGACACACCCGATCCGCGTCGCAGCGCGACCCTGCGCCCGACTGCCTCGATGATGCGGCCATAGCCGGTGCAGCGGCAGATGTTGCCCGACAGTGCCTCACGGATCTCGAGCTCTGTCGGTGTCGGCGCGTCGTCGAGCAGTGCGTGCACTGCCATGACCAGACCCGGCGTGCAGAAGCCGCACTGCACGGCACCAGCCTCGACGAACGCCGTCTGCACGTCGTCGGGCGCACCGTCGGGTGCCACACCCTCGATCGTGACGATCCGGCGTCCGACGGCAGACGCCGCGAGCACGAGGCAACTGCAGACGAGCGCACCGTCGACGAGCACACTGCACGAACCGCACTCGCCCTGTTCGCACGCCCCCTTCGTCCCCGTGAGTCCGACACGTTCCCGCAGGACGGTGAGCAGGTTCTCGTCGACGTGCGCGCCGACCACCTCGTGGTCTGCACCGTTGACGTGAAGTCGGTAGGAGGATGACTCAGGCATGGTCGAATGCACCCCTCAGCAGTCGCGCCGCGAGTACGCCCACTGCGTGGCGCCGGTATTCGGCAGTCGAACGGTGGTCATCGATGGGTCGGGCCGCCGCACGTACGAGTTCGGCGGCGCGCTCGGCCTCGCTCTCGGTGACCACCGGCCTGGCGATCGACAGGTCGACCTGCTCGGCGAGGTAGCCCTCGGCCTCGCTACAGCGCAGGATGACGGGGCCGACCGAACCGAGTGCGATGCGCACCGACGACGACGGCCGGTGGTGCACCAGGGCGGCACTTGCGATCGAGATGACCATGGCGTTGCGCACACCGACCTTGGCGTACCCCTGCCATCCGTCCGCGGCGGGCACCGTCACACCGGTGACGAGCTCGTCGGGCCGGCGTGCCGACCGCTTGGGACCGACCATGAAGTCGGCGAACGACAGGTCGCGCTGTCCGGCGGTGGAGCGCAGGTGCACGACGGCGTCGAGTGCCGCGAGGGGCGGGAGGCCGTCGCCGGCGGGCGAACACGTCCCGAGGTTGCCACCCACTGTCCCTGCCTGCCGGATCTGTGGCGAACCGACCGTCCGGGCAGCCTGCGCGAGCGCCGGGACGAGCGTGCCGAGCGGACCGCGCTCGATCTCGCGCCAGCGCACACCGGCGCCGATGGTCACGGTGTTGGCCCGAGGGTCATGCGACCACGAGGCCAGTTCGGCAAGACGGTCGACCGCGATGACCGCAACCGGCGCGCGACGGCGGCGCTCGTTCAGCTCGACCATGACGTCGGTTCCACCGGCCAGGACGAGCGACTCGGGTCGAGCGGCCAGTGCCTCGACTGCTTCGTCGACCGTCGATGCCAGTAGCACGTCGCCCGTCGACATGGGTCCAATTGTACATTTCGTCAAGCAGCGCGGTCAGGGATGCCGACGGACCGAGGCACGCACTGGGTCGATCAGCCGCCGGTGGGGCGCCCGGTGCCGAGGTCGTACGGGCAGTGTCGGCAGCCGCTCGAACAGCAGTAGCCGCGTCGAGCGAGGAATGCGCTCGTGAACACCATCAGGCCGGTCGTGGGGTCGGCGTACGCCGGATCGCCACGTTCGACTGCAGCAGCATGTCGCTGCATGGCCTCGTCGAATCCCCGGTGCCGAGGTCCGAAGCGCGACGGCAGCGGTGCCGTCACGTGGTCAGGGCGCACCGGAGGTGTCGGCGCCGCTGCCATTCGCCGACCGTACCGCACGGCCCGACGGCTGCACCCGACCGTGCGCCCTGATGCCGAGGTGGGTGCACCAGTCACTCGACGGGACGACTATGGTGCGATCACCGGGCCGTACTGGGGGGTACTGACTGTGTCGGCCCGGTGCACGAACGTTCACGAAACGAAGGGGGAAGCACGTGCGCAACACCCGTCACGGCCGGGGTACCGGTCGAGTCGTCGCAGCACTGGTGGTCAGCCTCGGCTTGATCGCTGCTGCGTGCAGCAAGAAGGACGAGGCCGTCGAGGACACCTCTCCCGCCACCACCGCCGAGCCAGGAGCCACCCAGCCCACGGTCACCAATGCACCGGTCACCACGAGTGCGATCGACCCCGTGGTCGGTGGCCGTCTCGTCGTCGCCGGCGAGGCCGAGGTGCAGAACCCGTGGACGCCGGCCGCCATGCAGTGCGATTCGTTCTGCCACATGCGCGCGCGGACGTTCTTCGACACGCTGGTGGCGGTCGACCAGGACCTCACGTGGCGCCCGTTCCTCGCCGAGAGCATCACCCCCAACGCCGACAACACCGAGTTCACGGTCGCGCTCCGCCCCGACATCACGTTCCACGACGGCACGCCGCTCAACGCCGACGCGGTGATGTACAACCTCAACGCGACCGGTAGCGGCCTGCTCGTCAGCGCAGGCGTCAAGGACCTTGCTCGCGATCCTGCCTGCTGGAAGGCGGACGGCGGGCTCGCCAAC
>JBMSSR010000090.1:0-10573 GCA_049424465.1 Ilumatobacteraceae bacterium | reverse complement strand
CCGCCCTCGCCATCCGGCAGGGCGGCCCGTTCGCGTCGCCCCTCGTCGCGCCCGTCGCGGTCGGGGGCACCCCGGCGAATCATCCGGGGAGCGCCGTTAGGCTTCGCGCCGTGGCGAAGGCATGGACCCCCGGGAGTTGGCAGTCGTTTCCCGCCCTGCAGCAACCCGACTGGCCCGACCAGGCAGATCTCGACCGGGCGCTGAAGCAGATCGCGTCGTACCCGCCGCTGGTGTTCGCCGGCGAGGCCCGGTCGCTGCAGTCATCCCTCGCGCAGGTGGCCGCAGGGAACGCCTTCCTGCTCCAGGCCGGTGACTGCGCCGAGAGCTTCGAGGAGTTCTCGGCCAACAACATCCGCGAGAAGCTGCGCGTCATCCTCCAGATGGCCGTGGTGCTCACGTACTCGATCGGCGTGCCGGTCGTGAAGGTGGGTCGAATCGCCGGCCAGTTCGCCAAGCCGCGCAGCAACCCCACCGAGAAGGTCGGCGACCTCGAACTGCCCAGCTTCCGTGGCCACATCGTCAACGGCGACGTCGCCACGAGTGCCGCCCGCATCCCCGACCCCGAGCGGCTCGTGCAGGCCTACAACCAGTCGGCCGCGACGCTCAACCTGCTGCGCGCCTTCACCAAGGGCGGCTTCGCCGACCTCAGCCGCGTACATGCCTGGACCCAGGAGTTCGTGTCGACGAGCCCCGAGGGCCAGCGCTACGAGCAGCTCGCCAACGAGATCGACCGCGCCCTGAAGTTCATGCGTGCGTGCGGCATCGACACCGAGCTGACGCATCCGCTGCACGAGACCGACGTGTACACCAGCCACGAGGCGCTGCTGCTCGGCTACGAGGAGGCCCTCACCCGCCAGGACAGCCTGACGGGCGGCTGGTACGACTGCTCGGCGCACATGCTGTGGATCGGTGAGCGCACGCGCCAGCTCGACGGCGCGCACATCGAGTTCCTCCGCGGCGTCGGCAACCCGATCGGCTGCAAGGTCGGCGTCACGACTGACGCCGCGTACGTGCTCGAGCTGTGCGAGAAGCTCAACCCCGCCCGTCTGCCCGGTCGGCTCACGCTCATCAGCAGGATGGGGGCCGACAAGGTCGAGGACGGGCTGCGACCGCTGCTGCGGGCGGTGCGCGACGCCGGGCACCCGGTGGTCTGGGCGTGCGATCCGATGCACGGCAACACGATCACCAGTGCGAGCGGCCGCAAGACCCGCACGTTCGAGACCATCTGTGCCGAGATCGCCGGGTTCGTGCGGGCGCACCACGCCGAGGGCACGTGGCCGGGCGGCATCCACGTCGAGCTGACCGGCGACAACGTCACCGAGTGCACGGGCGGTGCCGACAACATTTCCGAACTGCAGCTCGACGAGGCCTACCAGACCGTGTGCGACCCTCGGTTGAACGGCCGGCAGAGCCTCGACCTCGCCTTCCACGTCGCCGAGTTGCTCCGCACCGCGGGCTTCGCCTGACCGGATCGACGGGGCGATGACGATGGAGCAGCGGGAACGGGTCGCCGACGCACTGTCACTCACCCGTCGATGGTCGGTCGCCAATGTTGCCGCGGCGGCGGTGCTGCCCGACCGCTCGACGGTGTTCGTGGGGCCGCAGCACCACGTGTTCCGTCTGGCCTCGATCTCGAAGATGCTCGTCGGCTGGGCGGCGCTCGGCGCCGTCGAGGATGGGGTGCGCGACCTCGACGAGCGTCGCGGGGCCATCGACGGCGTCGACATGGCCGGCTGCACACCGCGCCACCTGCTGGCGCACGCCGCGGGGTTCGCGTTCGACACCACCGAGCGCCTCGCCGCGCCAGGCACGCGCCGCATCTACAGCAACACCGGCATCGAACTCTTCGCGTCACACCTCGCCCGGGTCACCGCAATGCCATTCGTCGACTACCTGCGCGAGGGCGTGCTCGAGCCGCTCGGCATGTCATCGACGACGCTCGACGGCTCGCCCGCGCGCGACATCTTCGGCACCGTCGCCGACCTCGTGCGGTTCGTCCTCGAGGTGACCGACCCCGTATTGGTCTCGCCAGCAGCCGCACGAGCGTTCCGCTCGCCGCAGTTCGCCGGCCTCGCCGGGGTCGTGCCGGGCGTCGGCAGGTTCGACGACTGCGCGTGGGGGCTCGGCACCGAACTTCGCGACGGCAAACGTCCGCACTGGACCGGTCCGCGCAACAGCGCCGCGACGTTCGGTCACTTCGGTGGGGCGGGAACATTGCTGTGGGTCGACCCGGAGGCAGCGACGGCGTGTGTGGCGCTGACCGACCGCCCGTTCGACGAGTGGGCCAGCGAGGCCCTCGTGCTGTGGCCCGCCCTCGCCGACGCCCTGCTGCTCGCCGTGTCCGGCGAGCGCCCCGATGCAGCCGACGGCAGCGTCACAGCGACGCCGCCAGTGGCCGCCACTCCCGCTGCACCCGGTCGGCAGCGTCTCGGGTCGCCGGTGGCCGGATGACGTCGCTCTCCCCCGGTGATCGGATCCGGTACGAAGCCATCGGTGACGACGGGTTCCCGATCGTGCGGTACGGCTTCGTGGGCGGCCTCGCCGGTCATGAGGGCCCGGTCGTGGTGATGCTCGACGGCGAACTCGGGGGTGACGTGGTCAACCTGTGCGATGTCCGCCCGGTGACGGTCACCACGGTCGAGCTGGCGCTGACGGGCGACGACCTCGTCGACAACCCCGACTACCGACACGGCCTGCTCGAGCTGTGGTGCGCCGAGGCCGACACGGCAGGGCTCGACATCGATGCGCTGCTCCCCTTCGACGGGCCGTGCGACTGTGACGGCACCTCGTGGACCCTGGCCGAGCTGCACGCCGGTGAGTGGTGCTACGAGCTGCGCGCCATGCGCTGCCTGGACGAGCCGCACGTCGTGCGGGTGCGTGCCGAGTTGCTCGCACCGCCGTCGTGGTGACGCAGGACGCCGCAGCGGCCCGTCACCCCGCAGGCTGGTACGCCATCCTGCTCGCCACTGCGACGATCGGCATGTCGAACAGCGTCGTGTTCGCCCTGCTCAGCAACCTGCAGGACGAGTTCGGCTTCGCCAACTTCGGGCTCGGCCTCATCGCCGGCACCGGGTTCGTCGTCGGCCTGGTCGGCCAGATCGTCTTCGCGCCGCTCGCCGACCGCGGCCACTCGAAACGGTTGCTGCTGCTCGGCCTCGCAGCTGCCGTCGCCGGCAGTGTGTCGTTCGCGCTGTCCACCACGCTGTTGATGCTCGTGCTCTCACGCTGCCTGACGGGCGTCTCCAACTCGCTGTTCCTGCCCTCGGTGCGCGCCATCGTGTCGTCGATCGACCGCGACCGCGTGGCACAGCGGCTCGGTGTGCTCGGGGCCGTCGAGTTGGCCGGATTCGTCGTCGGGCCGACCGTGGGCGGTCTGCTCGTGGGGCCGTTCGGGCTGAAGGTGCCGTTCCTCGTGATGGGCACGTTCGCGGTGCTCGGCCTGCTGCTGCTCGCCCCGCGGACGCTGCCCGAGCCGCCGACCGATCCACACCGCCGGCTGGCGTTCGACCTGCTGCGCATCCCGCGCGTGCGTACCGCCATCCTGCTGAGCATCGCGCTGTTCGTGCCCGTCGGCTTCTACGACTCGATCCTCGATCGCTACCTCACCGACCTCGGCGCACCCGACGGCCTCATCGGGTTCGCGTTCTTGCTGTTCGGCGTCCCGTTCGCGCTGCTCGCGTCGACCGGTGGGCGCATCGTCGACCGCATCGGCGCCGTCCGCGGCGCGGTGATCACCGCCGTGCTGGTCACTCCGCTCGTCGTCAGCTACGGCCTCATCCGGTCACCACTGGTCATCGTGCTGCTCAGCGGCGTCGAGGGTGTCGTGCAGGCGCTCGGCATTCCTGCCGTGCAGGCGGCGGTCGCCTCGTCGGCACCGGAGGGACGGGCCGGCGCAGCGCAGGGTCTCGCCGGCGCCGGCAACCTCGCCATGGGGGCACTGACCGCGTTCTCGGCCGGGCCGATCTACGCGGGACTCGGGTCCGAGGGGATGTTCGCGATCGCGGCGCTCGGCACACTGGCCGTCACCGGTCTCGCACTGGTGCAGCACGGTCGCTCGGGCGTCGCGCCGCCCGCCGACACCACCCCGATCAGCTGAGGCGCTCGATCACCATCGCGAGGCCCTGACCGCCGCCGACGCACATGCTCTCGAGACCCCACGTCTTGTCCTCCCACTGGAGGCCGTTGATGAGCGTCGCCATGATGCGCGAGCCGGTCATGCCGAACGGGTGGCCGAGGGCGATGCCCCCGCCGTGCACGTTCAGCTGACGGTCGATGTCGATGCCGAGGTGCTTGGCCGAGGGGATGACCTGAGCAGCGAACGCCTCGTTGATCTCGACGAGGTCGATCTGGTCGATCGTGCGACCCGCCCGCTGCAGCGCCTGGCGGCACGCCTCGATCGGACCGAGGCCCATGATCTCGGGGTTGAGGCCGCTGACGCCGGTGCTGACGATGCGCGCGAGCGGCGTGACGCCGAGCTGCTTGGCCTTCGTGTCGCTCATCACCAGCACCGCTGCGGCACCGTCGTTGAGCGGGCAGGCGTTGCCGGCCGTGATGGTGCCCTCGGGGCGGAACACCGGCTTGAGCTGGCTGACCGCCTCGTAGGTCGTGCCGGCACGGGGGCCGTCGTCGGTGCTGACCACCGTGCCGTCGGGCAGCGTCACCGGGGTGATCTCACGCTCGAAGAAGCCCTTCTCGATGAACTCGCACGCCAGGTTCTGGCTGCGCACACCGAAGCGGTCCATCTCCTCGCGGGTGACACCCTCCTGCTCGACCACGTTCTCGGCCGTCTGACCCATGGCGATGTACATGTCAGGCAGGCCTGCCGGCGGGGTCCACGACGGCTGGCCGCCCTGGGCGCGCAGCTTGGTGCGCTCGCCGGGCTCCTTGAAGCGAGGGTTCGGCGCCGTGTCGCTCGCCCCGCTGGCATAGCGGCTCACGGTCTCGACGCCGCCGGCGACGAAGATGTCGCCCTCGCCTGCCTTGATCGCATGGGCTGCCATGCGGATGGTCTGCAGGCTGGACGAGCAGTAGCGGTTGACGGTCACGCCGGGCACGTCGCCGAGACCCGACAGGGTCGAGATGACACGGGCGATGTTGAACCCGCCCTCACCCGCCGGCTGTCCGATCCCCCACATGACGTCCTCGACGTCGCTGCCCTTCACCTGCGGCACCTTCGCCATGAGGGCCTGCACGATCTGTGCGCTCAGGTCGTCGGGCCGGATCGACACGAGCGAGCCCTTGTTGGCGCGGCCGATGGGGCTGCGGGAGGTGGCAACGATCACTGCTTCGGTCATGGGGACTCCTCGGGTGCGGGGCACGTGCCGCTGGTGCGCCGATCGTAACGAGCGGGTGGCCGCGCCGCAGAGTCCGCCCGTCGGGTCGCGCCCCGGCGGGACGGCCACCCACATCGTGTCGCCCGCTCACGACGCGCAGCGGTCGCATTGGTACCCTCCGGGCATGCACCCGTCACCTGTGGCACTCGGCACCTTCAACCTGTCCGACCCGGAGTTCTGGGTCCGGCCACGGGACGAGCGCGAGGGCGCCTTCCGCACGCTGCGCGACGAGCAGCCGATCAGCTGGTGGGACGAGTGGAAGTTCGAGAACAGCCCGTTCCCCCAGGGACCCGGGTACTGGGCCCTGACCCGGCACGAGGACATCTGGCACGTCAGCCGCAACCCGCAGCTGTTCTGCAGCGGGCGGGGCACGAACATCGGCGACCTGCCGCCGGAGATCACCGAGTTCTTCGGCTCGATGATCAACATGGACGACCCACGCCACTTCCGGCTGCGCTCGATCGTGTCGCGCGGCTTCACGCCCAAGGAGATCGCCCGCGTCGAGGAGTACGTGCGGACCAAGGCCGCCGCCGTGGTCGACCGACTGCTCGAGCAGTTCCCCGACCGCCAGTGCGACTTCGTGCAGGAGGTCGCAGCGCCGATGCCGCTGCAGATCATCTGCGAGATGATGGGCATCCCGGCTGCCGACGAGGCACAGATCCTGGCGTGGACCAACGTCATCCTCGGCGTCGGTGACCCCGAGTACACCGCGTC
This sequence comes from Ilumatobacteraceae bacterium, assembly GCA_049424465.1. Taxonomy (GTDB): domain Bacteria; phylum Actinomycetota; class Acidimicrobiia; order Acidimicrobiales; family Ilumatobacteraceae; genus UBA668. Next base: position 4,526 of record JBMSSR010000090.1, on the reverse strand, counting down.
GTTCGACGACCTGTTCGCGGCGGGCATGGGACTGTTCCAGTACGCGCAGGCGCTGGGTGAGGACCGTCTTGCCCATCCGACCGACGACCTGACCAGCGTGATGATGCACGGCGACGTCGACGGCGAGCGGATGACGTCACAGGAGTTCGGCTCGTTCTTCATCCTGCTCGTCGTGGCCGGCAACGAGACGACCCGCACGGCCATCAGCCATGGCATGCACCTGCTCACCCAGCACCCCGACCAGAAGCGGCTGTGGTGGGACAACTGGGACGCGCACACCAAGACCGCTGTCGACGAGATCGTGCGCTACGCCACCCCGGTCGTCCACTTCCGCCGCACCGCGCTCGAGGACACGGTCGTCGGTGGCCAGAAGATCGAGGCCGGCCAGAAGGTGGTCATGTGGTACTGCTCGGCGAACCGCGACGAGCGCGCCTACGACAACCCGTACGCATTCGACGTGACGCGACCCGCGCAGCCGGCCCAGGTCGGGTTCGGCGCAGGTGGTCCGCACTTCTGCCTCGGCGCCAACCTGGCCCGCCGCGAGATCGGTGTGATGTTCGACGAGATCCGCCGGCGCCTGCCCACCCTCGAGGTGGTCGGCGAGCCCGCCTACCTGCAGAGCGCGTTCATCAACGGCATCAAGCGCATGCCATGTGCGTGGTGACCACGACCTGCTGAGGGGACGTCCGCGCGGGCGTGATCAGTACGTGCGCTCGTCCCGAGCAAGGTGTTCGACGTCGCTGAGGCGCATGAGCGAGAACGAGTGTCCGTCGCCGAGTTGGAAGCTCGTGAGCCGTGTGATCGACGCGTGGTGGGTGACGAACCGGTCCCACTCCCACGGCACGGGGTCGAGCCCGAGCAGCTGACACAGCAGCACACCGTTGGTGCCGGCGTGCGCGGTGATGAGGATGCGCAGGTCGGGCGCGTCGAGGTGCCACATCGGCAGCGTCTGACGCGCTCGGGTCATCCCCAGTCGGCCCCAGAACTCGGTGGCGCCGGCGCGCACGCGCTCGACGAAGTCGCGAGGTGGCTCACCACCGCCGCGCACACCGTGCCAACGGTCCTCGGCGTTGCGCGCCCGCTCCTCCTCATAGGCGAGGGTCGCCAGTTCGGCAGGGGTGCCATGCCAGTCGGGCTCGCGGATCTCCTCGAGGAACGATTCGATCACCTCGTCGCGGCCGAGGCGGCGCAGCGTGGGCTCGACCGTCTGACGGGCGCGGCGCAGCGGTGAGACCACGACGTGGTCGAACAGCTCGCCGGCGAGCACCTCGCCCGAGGCCTCGGCCTGTCGGTGTCCCAGCGCAGTGAGCGGCGGGTCGACGACGTTCAGCCCGTTGCGGACCCATTCGGGCTGTCCGTGGCGCATCAGCACAATCTCCATACCCCGCCGACTGTAGAGGCGGCGGGGATAGCGTCGGCGGACGTGCAGGACCCGCGCGCCGGATGGCACCCCGACCCGCTCGGGCGCTACGAGCTGCGGTGGTTCGACGGCACCCAGTGGACGGCCGATGTCGCGGTCAGCGGCGCCCGGTACGTCGACCCGCTCGGCGTCACTGCCGCGGCCCCACGGCGTGGCCTCGCAGTCGCCTCGCTCGTCGTCGCGCTCGTGTCACTGTCGATTGCGTGGCTGCCGCTGCTGTTCGTCGTATCGATCGCAGGTGCCGTCGTCGCGCTCGGGCTCGGCGCCGGGGCCAGGCGCCGCAGCGCCGCGGGTGAGAGCGCCCGCCGGTTGGCCGCCGGCGGGATGGTCGTCGCGCTTGCTGCCTTGGGCCTCAGCATCGTCGGTGGATGGCTGACCGTGCGGCTCGCCGACGACCTCGCCGACCTCACCACGGTGCCCGTCGCCGGCGCCCATGCGGCAGCGATCGACGAGTGCGTGAGCGACGGCGACCTCCTCGTCGCCAAGGGATCGATCACCAACAACGACACCGAACCGCACGACTACGACATCACCGTCCTGATCGCCGGAGCGGCCGGTGACGAACTCGTCCGCGAGACGGTCCGCGTCAGTGACGTCGACCCCGGCGAGCGCGCCACCTTCGCCGTGACGGACACGGCCGAGCACACCGATCCCGTCTCGTGCGACATCGTCGACGTGACGGGGCCGGTGCTCTTCCCCACCTGAACCCGGCGCGATCGTCGACCGGCCGGCCAGTCGCTCAGGTGCTGGTCGCCGCCACCCAGGCGTCGTACATGCGGGCGTAGGTGCCGCCCTGGGCCAGCAGCACGTCGTGCGGTCCGTCCTCGACGAGGCGGCCGTGATCGAGTACCAGGACGCGGTCGGCCCGCGCCGCGGTGGACAGCCGGTGCGCGATCGCGATCGTCGTGCGACCGCGCGCCAGTTGCTCGAGCGCTCGCGTGAGACGCACCTCGGTGAGCGCGTCGACCGACGACGTGGCCTCGTCGAGCACGAGCACCGCCGGATCGACGAGCGACGCACGCACCAGCGCGACGAGCTGGCGTTCACCCGCCGACAGCTGCGTGCCGCGCTGGCCGACCTCGGTCTCGAGCCCCTCGGGCAGCGTGTCGAGCCAGTCACCGAGGTCGAGCCGCTCGATCGCCGCAGCGAGGTCGGCACGAGTGAGCTGCGGTCGGGCGAACTGGAGGTTGGCGGCGATCGACCCCTCGAACAGGAACGGCTCCTGTGGGACGACGGTGAGGCGACGGCGGAGGTCGTCGTTGGCCACCCTGGTGAGCGGCACACCGCCGACGAGCACGGCGCCGGCCGACGGGTCGGCAAGACGGGCGACGAGCCGGCCGAGTGTCGTCTTGCCGGACCCGGTCTCGCCGACGAGCGCCACCTGCTGGCCCGCCGGGATGTGGGCCGACACCCCGATGAGTACGGGTGGCTCGTCGGAGCCGCCACGCGTCGGATACGAGAAATCGACCCGATCGATGGTCACCGACAGTGCGCCTGCCGGCAACCGCGTGGGCGACTCGGGCTCGGGCGGCCCGATCGGGATCTCGAGCACCCCGAGCACCCGTCTCATACCGGCCACGGCGGTCTGCGTGTGGTCGAGCACCTCGGTGAACTCAGCGATCGGCTCGAGGAAGCGGTATGTCAGGAAGACGAAGCCGACGAGGGCACCGGCCGTGAGACCGCTCGCGGGACCGCGCACGAGGCCGGCGACGACGACCGCCGACACCGTGAGCACACCGAAGACCTCACCCGACGGGAAGAGGAATGCACCGATCACTCCTGCCTTGATGAACGCGTTCGACCGCTGGTGGCTGGCGTCCTTGGCGAGCGTTGCGTAACGGCGACCGGCCCCGTACGAGCGGAGCGTCTCGGCGCCCGACACCAGTTCACTGATGTGGCTCATCACGATGGCGTTCTGCCCTCGCGCACGGTCGTACTCGCGCACGAGGTGTCGCTGCATGCGCTGCAGCACGAATCCGAGTGGCGCCGCGACGACGAACGCGACGAGCGCCAGCACCCAGTCGTACGCCAGCATCACGCCGGCCACCATCACCATCAGCGTCCCGTCGAGCAGCCAGGCGAGGCCACCCCACTGGAAGAACTGGGCGAGCGTCTCGACATCGCTCGTCACACGTGCGACGAGCGCACCCTTCCGCTCCTCACTGTGGTCGGCGATGCTCAGCCGGTGGATGTGCTCGAACAGCCGTACGCGCAGTGCGTAGAGCGCCTCCTCGGAGCGGCGGCCCAGGCGGTACACGGCCTGCCGGTTCGCCCACGTCGTGAGCCCGACCACGACGAAGGCCCCAGCCGCGAGCGCAGCGATGAACCCCACTCTCACGCCGTCGTCGGTGAAACCGTGGTCGATCGCGATCTGCACGACGATGGGCACGACGATGCGTCCCACCGCACCGAGCATGGCGAGCCCGAACGTGGCGCCGAACCCGATCCGCAGTGCGGGCGCTGCCTTGACACCGCGACCGATCGTCTCGACCGCGCTCCAGCGGCTGATCGGCTCGGTCACGTGCCACCCCCGTCGACGGACTCACCAGCGCCATTCACGGCGCGAGCCACTGTCATCACCGGCGCCGACGCGGTCGACTCCTCGAGCGCCGAGCGATCGTGCTCGAACGCCTCGATGAGTTCGCGGTAGTCGGCGACATCGCGCATCAGCTCGTCGTGCGTACCGTGCGCCACCACCACGCCGTCGGCGAGGAAGAGCACGTCGTCGGCAAGTGCGATGGTCGACGGACGGCTCGCGACTGCGACCACGGTGGTGTGGCTGAGCGCGGCACGAAGGTTGGCCAGCACCATCGCCTCGGTCGCCGGGTCGAGTGCCGACGTGGTGTCGTCGAGCAGCAGTACCGACGGACGGCGCACGAGGGCACGCACGAGTGCGAGTCGCTGCCGCTGGCCGCCGGACAAGCCGACGCCGCGCTCGCCGATCTCGGTCGCGAGCCCGTCAGGCAACTCGTCGATGAATCGGGCCTCGGCGACCGCGATCGCCGCCTCGACGGCATCGTGCGGAACGTCGGCACCGAGCGTGATGTTGTCGAGCACGGAGCCCGCGAACAAGAACGCCTCCTGCAGCACCAGGTAGACACCGTCG
>JBMSSR010000089.1:0-10583 GCA_049424465.1 Ilumatobacteraceae bacterium | reverse complement strand
CGGGTTCCGTTAAATTTGTTCAAGACCCTGCTAATCCAATTCCATCGACCTGGCAGGGATGCGCGACAAGGCCAATGTGCTGGCCGGCTCGCTCACCCTGCTCGACCGCAAGCGCCTCGAACTGGCGCGAGCGCTGTCGACCCAGCCCAAGCTGCTCCTGCTCGACGAGATCGCTGGTGGTCTCACCGAGGCGGAGGTGCACGCGTTGGTCGACACCATCCAGTCGATCCGCTCGATGGGCGTCACCATCGTGTGGATCGAGCACATCATGCACGCCCTGCTGCGCGTCGTCGATCGCATGATGGCCGTCGACGCCGGACGAAAGCTGATCGAGGGAGATCCGCACACGGTGATGAACTCCTCCGAGGTCCGTTCGGTCTACCTCGGCGACGAGCTCGAGGAGAAGGGCGCCTGATGGCCGATCGAATGCTCACCGTCGAGGGCCTCGACGTCGTCTACGGCGACTTCCAGGCCCTCTTCGGACTCGAACTCCATGTCGACGCCGCCGAGACGGTGTCGATCATCGGTGCCAACGGTGCCGGCAAGAGCACGCTGCTGAAGGCGATCTGCGGACTCGCCACGGTGCGCAGTGGTTCGATCTCGTACAAGGGCGCCGACCTGTCGTCGATCCCTGCACACGAGCGCGTCGCAACGGGTATCGCGATGGTGCCCGAGGGCCGCCGGATCTTCCCGTCGCTCACCGTCGAGGAGAATCTGCTCGTCGGTGCCCACAGCCGACGGCCGGGTCCGTGGACGAAAGATGCGGTGCTCGCAGCGTTCCCGTTGCTCGAGCGCCTGCGCAAGCGTGCGACCGACGGATTGTCCGGCGGCGAGCGACAGACGCTCGCGATCGGTCGGTCCTTGATGGCCAACCCCGACCTGTTGCTGCTCGACGAGGTGTCCCTCGGTCTCGCCCCGATCGTGGTCAAGCAGGTCTACGAGGCGATTCCCGCCATCAAGGCGCAGGGCACCACGGTGCTCCTGGTCGAGCAGGACGTCAATCAGGCCTTGGCGGTCTGCGACCGCTTCTATTGCCTCCTCGAGGGTCACATGTCCCTCACCGGTGCGCCGGGTTCGGTACCGAAGCACGAGATCACCGAGGCGTACTTCGGCCTCACCAACGCCGAGGGAGGTCACTGATGGTCTGGGTCAACGCCATCATCCAGGGGATCCTGCTCGGCGGGCTCTACGCGCTCTTCGCCACCGGACTGTCGCTCGCGTTCGGCGTCATGCGATTCGTCAACCTCGCCCATGGCGACCTCGCCATCGTCGCAGCGTTCTTCGCGTTCTCGCTGCAGCGCACGTTCGAGCTCAATCCGCTGCTCTCACTGCTCATCATCCTGCCCGGCGCGTTCGTGGCCGGGTACCTGTTGCAGCGGCTGGTGTTCGACAGGGTCGTGGGTGTTGACCCCGCATTCCAGATCGTCGCCACCTTCGGTCTCTCGATGGTGTTGCAGAACCTCGTCTACTCGAAGTACACGGCCGACACCCAGGGTCTCGATGCCAAGTCGCTCGACGCGTCCGGCTTTGCGATCAACGACACGATCAGCATCGGCTGGATCCCGCTCATCACGCTCGGCGCTGCGATCGTCGTGCTGTCGTCGTTGGCGCTGTTCATGAAGCGCACCCGGACCGGGCGTGCATTCCGTGCGACCTCTGATGATGCAGATGCGGCACGCCTGATGGGCATCGACGTGCGCCGCGTGTGGGCGGTGGCGATGGCCCTTGCTGTTGCCACGGTCGCGCTGGCCGGCGTGCTGTTCGGCATCAAGTCATCGTTCGACCCGTTCGTCGGGCCGGCACGGCTCATCTACGGCTTCGAGGCGGTCATCATCGGCGGCCTCGGCTCGCTGTGGGGCACGCTCGTCGGTGGCATCGTCCTCGGTGTCGCGCAGGGGCTGGGTCGTCAGATCAACCCGCAATGGGGTGAACTGGCCGGCCATGCCGTGTTCCTCGCCGTGCTGGCAGTGCGACCAACCGGCCTGTTCGGGAAGGGGCAACTGCGATGAGTTCGTTCACCGTCACCCGCAGCTCGACTGCGAGCCGCATCTTCGGCGTCGTGTTCGCGCTCGTCGTGGTGCTCATGGCGACCATGCCGTCGTGGGGCGAGGCAGGCACGCTGCGCAAGATGGTCGAGCTCTTCGCGCTCATCTCGATGGCACAGATGTGGAACCTCCTCGCTGGATTCGCCGGCGTCGTGTCGGTGGGGCAGCAGGCATTCATCGGTCTCGGTGCGTACTCGATGGTGGCACTCATCAACGTGCACGGGCAGAACCTCTACGTCTCGATTCCGCTGAGCGCACTGATCACCGCTGTCATCGCCGTGCCGCTGGCGCTCATCGCGTTCCGGCTGCGTGGCAGCTACTTCGCCATCGGCACGTGGGTCCTCGCCGACGTGGTCAGCCTGGTGATGCAGCAACAGACCTCGCTCGGGGCCGGCAATGGCGTGTCGATCAAGGTGTCGGGCGACGCGGCCGATCGTCTGCGCATGATCTACTGGCTGGCGCTCGTGGTTGCGGTCGGCGCCATCGCACTGTCGTACTCGGTGCTGCGGTCACGGCTCGGCCTGCAGATGCAGGCGATCCGCGACAGCGAGGGCGGCGCGAAGGCGCTCGGCGCGAACGTGTACCGCACCCGGTTCGTTGCATGGGTGGTCGCCGCGTTCTGGATCGGGCTCACCGGCGCCGTGTTCTACCTCGCCAACCTCCGCGTGCAGCCGAAGGACTCGTTCAGCGTCGTCAACTGGACCGCCCCGATCGTCGTGATCGTCGTGATCGGGGGTATCGGCACCATCGAAGGGCCGATCATCGGCGCACTGCTGTACTACTTCCTGCGCGACTTCTTCAAGGAGTACGAGACCTGGTACCTCATCGGTAGCGGTGTTGCCGCTGTGCTCGCGGCGCTGTACATGCAGCCGGGAATCTGGGGTTACGTCCGTCGCAGGTGGGGGATCGATCTGTTCCCGATCCGCCGGCGCCTCGTGCGAGCGGAGGAGTGACGGTGCAGGTCACGCGGTTCGACGACGCGAAGCCCTATGACGCGCCGGGGCACTCGGGTGTGGTGGCGCTGCGCCTCCAGGGATGGGACACGACCGACTGCAAGAACTTCTCCGTCGCCCTCTCGCACCTGCTGCCGGGCGGCGGCGCAGAGCACTCGGCGTCGCCACTCGAGCGGGTCTACGTGGTGGTGGCCGGAGAGGCGACGGTCATCACCGACTCGCAGGAGGTGACGCTGCGGGTGAACGACTCGTGCCACATCCCGGGCGGCGAGGCGCGCACCTTGGTGAACCGTGGCAACGCCGTGTGCTCGATCATCGTGGTGATGCCGTACCCCGACGGTCCGCGCCCCTGACGGAGCACCGCGCACCCCGAACGTGCGCGCCGGCCGCCCACCGTCGACGCGACGTGGCGCGTTCGTCGTTGTCGGTCAGGCGGGCGTGTCGGGTGACTCGGGGAACAGGCGCACCCGGCCGAGGCGCTCGGTGCACACCTCGGCGCTCCATGGCAGCATCGTGCTGCCGAGACGCGAGTCGCGGTACATGCGCTCGAGCGGCATGGTCTTCTGCATCGACTGGCCGCCGCACACCTTGATGGCCAGCGAGGCCACCTCTGCGGCATGTTCCATCACGGTGATGGCCGCCGCCCACCCAGTGGCGAGGTCATCCTCGGTGGGGTCGATCGTCGCGTTGTCGATCGCCCGGTGCAGCAGCGCGCGCGACTGCTCGTAGCGAAGGTTCATCTGCGCCCAGCCGACCTGTTTGATCGGGTGGTCGCGCCGTGCGCCGGCGACCTGACCCGGCAGTTCGCCGCGCAGGTACATGCCGGCGGTGTCGAGCACGCCCTTGGTGAGGCCGAGATAGCTGGGGGTCAGCGAGAGGAACATCCACGGGTAGCGGAGTGCTGCCTGGTTGTACGTGCCGACCGGCATCCACTCGTTGGCATGCGGGACGAAGACGTCCTTCATCAGCAGCGTGCGTGACACCGTGCCACGCATGCCGAGTGGGTCCCAGTCGTCGACGATCTGCACGCCCTCGGCGCTGGAGGGCACACCGAGCAGTCGCACCTCGGTCTCACCGGGCACTGCACACGTGACGTTGTAATAGGTGGCGGCGCCGGACAGCGACGCGAAGATCTTCTTCCCCGACACGAGCCACCCGCCGTCGGTCGGTACCGCCTTGGTCGCGACACCGGAGGTGGCACCCGGGGCGAGGCCCTCGCTGAACGGCTGGCTGTGGATGTCGCCCCGCTCGACGACGCCGCGGTACATCTCGGCCCGGACGACCTCGTGCTGTGCGCGCTGCTCGGGCGTGAGGTCGAGCGCGTCCGTGACCTGACCGCACCACAGCATCGTCGCGTTGTGCATGTTGAACGTCAGGCCGGTGGCGCCGCAATATCGACCGACCTCCTCGCTCACGCGGATGTAGTCGGCGTACGACGCGCCGAGCCCCCCGTACTGCGTCGGCACGCAGACGGCCAGTAGCCCGAGTCGCCGGAAGTCCTCGAAGTTCTCGTGGGGAAAGGTCGCCTGCTTGTCGTACTTGACCGCGCGCTCGCGCATCTGCGGTGCGATCGAGCGGACCCGCTGTACGAGCTCGTCGCGGAAGGCGTTGGTCTCGGCCGTGGTGCTCATCGAATCTCCTCGCTCGGCGGCCAGGCATCGACGTACGGGACGCGTCGATCGGTGCCCTGGTGGCGCATGCCGTCGATTGACATCGTACGCGCGGCCTCCGTACGCTCCCGAAAATGGTGGGGGGTACGTCGACGGTCGTCGACCACGAGGGCGGCGGCTTCAGTTGGCGTGAGGCCGGCGTCGATCGGGCGAGCCTGCCGATCCTGCTGCTGCACGGCCTGACGGGCAGCCGCCTGTCGTGGGAGCCGCAACTGGTGGCACTGTGTGCCGACCGCCGAGTCGCGGCGTGGGACCTGCCGGGCTACGGGCAGTCGACGCCGGCGGACCCGTCGCTGGGGTTCAGGGGACTGGCCGATGCGGTCGTGCGCTGGTGCGACGAACTCGGTGCGCCGCGCGTCCACCTCGCCGGCCTGTCCTTCGGCGGGATGATCGCCCAGTACACCGCCGTGTACCACCCCGACCGGGTCGCGTCGCTGGCGCTGCTGGCGACCAGTCCCAAGTTCGGCCTCGACGGCACGAAGCCCGACGAGTGGCGCGCCGCACGGCTCGCGCCGCTCGACGAGGGACAGCAGCCCATCGACTTCGCGCCGCGCGTGATGCGCGCGATCGCCGGCCCGCACATCATGCCCGATGCGCTGCAGGGACAGATCGCCGCCGCGGCGCGGGTGCCGGCCGACGGGCTGCGGGCGTCGATCGAGGTGCTCATCACGCACGACAGCCGTCCGCTGCTGCCGTCCATCACTGCCCCGACGATCGTGGTGGTGGGCGAACTCGACGGCGAGACACCGGTCGCGTACGCGCAGGCGCTCGCCGACGGCATCCCCGGTGCAGCGCTGCATGTGGTCGCCGGGGCGGGACACCTGCTCAACGTCGAGGCGCCCGACGCCGTCACCGATCTGCTGCGGCGTCATGCCGACGACCACGAGGGGCGCCGATGAGCGATCTGCCCGACTACACCCGAGTGCTGTTCACCGACCTGCTCGGCCTGTCGCACGGCAAGGTGGTGCCGACCGAGCGGCTCGACGAGCCGTTCCACACCGCCATCACCGTGCTCACCCAGGGTCTCGACCTGTCACTCGTCGAGGTCGCCGGGTACGGCGCCGACGTCGGGTACCCCGACCTCGAGGCAGTGGTCGACACGCAGAGCGTCCGACAGGGGTGGCACCCCGAGATGGGTGTGGCGATGGCATCCCTCGTCTATCCGAAGAGCCAGCAGCCGATCCCGCTCGACGCGCGTGGCGTGCTGCAGTCGGTGATCGACCGTCTCGCCGCGCGGGGGCTGCGCGCCAACTTCGGCTTCGAGCTCGAGTTCTACCTGCTGGAGGACGCGCCGCACGTCGTGCCGATGCGCCGACTGCCGGTGCCGTCGCACCGCGTGTACGGCACCGGATCCGGTGCCGATCCCAGCGGTGTGACGTTCGAGATCATCAAGCGGGCTGGTGCCGCCGGCATCGGCATCGAGGGGGCCAACGCCGAGTTCGACGCGTCGCAGGTCGAGATCCCCACCCGCTACCGCGACGCGCTCGGGGCAGCCGACGAGGTGTTCCTGCTGCGCGAGCTGTGCCGCGAGGTGGCCGAGGAGCGCGGCATGGGCATCACGTTCATGGCCCGGCCCTTCGCTGACCGCGTCGGCAGCGGCATGCACGCCAACGTCTCGCTCGTCGACGACGATGGGCGCAACGTCCTCGAGGCGACCGGGGGTGAGCACGGGCTCTCCGAGACGGCGATGCACTCGATCGGTGGCCTCGTCGCCCACCACGAGGCGCTCGCTGCGATCTGCGCGCCGACGGTCAACAGCTACCGGCGCCTCAAGCCGTCGATGCTGTCGGGGTACTGGGCCAACTGGGGCATCGACAACCGGCTCAGCACGGTGCGAGTCCCCGATGCCCGTGGCCACGCAACCCGTCTCGAGCACCGCATGGCTGATGGCACGGCATCGCCGCACCTCGTCGCGGCGGCATTGATCGCTGCCATCGCCGACGGCATCGACCGCCGACTCGACCCTGGCGAACCACAGCGCGGCGACGGCGACGCGGCACCCAACACCGACCGCCATGCACCTCACTCGCTGCCCGAGGCGCTCGAGGCGCTGCGCAATGACGCCGTGCTCGGGGCTGCGCTGGGCGCGGACCTCGTGCGGTGCTTCACCGCCCTTCGCGAGGCCGAGTGGCACCGGTGGCTCGACACGGTCACCGACTGGGAACAGCGCGAGTACGGACGGGTGTACTGATGGACATCTCCACGATCGAGCCGTTCGTCGCAGCAGCAGTGCAGGCGGCGCCGGTCTTCCTCGACACTCCGGCGACCCTCGACCGGGTCGAGTCCCTCGCTCGCGAGGCGGCAGCGAGCGGCGCTCGGCTGATCGCGTTCCCCGAGGTCTTCGTGCCCGGCTATCCGTACTGGAACTGGACGATGACGCCGCCGCAGGGGAGCGCGTGGTTCGAGCGCCTCGCCCTCGCCGCGATCGAGGTCCCCGGTCCGGCGACCGACCGGCTGGGGGAGATCGCCCGGTCGTGCAACTCGTACCTCGTCATCGGCGTCAACGAGCGCGCCGGGCACAGCGTCGCGACGCTGTACAACACCGTGCTCACGTTCGCGCCCGACGGGTCGATCGTGGGCAGGCACCGCAAGCTGGTGCCGACCTGGGCCGAGAAGCTCACGTGGGCCCACGGTGACGGCAGCTCGCTGCGTGTCCACCGCACCGAGATCGGTCCGCTCGGCGTGCTGGCGTGCGGCGAGAACACCAACACGCTGGCGCGGTTCACGCTGCTCGCCCAGGGCGAGCTCGTGCATGTCGCCAACTACATCGCGCTGCCGGTGGCGCCACCCGACTACGACATGGTCGAGGCCATCAAGATGCGCTCCGCCGCGCACAGCTTCGAGGGCAAGGTCTTCACCGTCGTCGCGTGCTCCACGGTGTCGCCGGAGATCATCGACACCGTGGCCGCGGGCGATGACGACGCGCGGGCGATGTTGTCCCGTCGGCACTCGGCCTTCTCCGGCATCTTCGGTCCTGACGGTCGGCTCGTCGGCGACGGGCTCGTCGACGACGAGGGAATCGTCTACGCAGAGATCGACCTCCGCCGATGCATCCAGCCGCGGCAGATGCACGACATCGTCGGCCACTACAACCGGTTCGACGTGTTCGACCTGCGCGTCAACACCGCCGAACAACACCCCGTCGACCTGTCACCCCGCGCTCCGGGGCCGTCGATCGGCGGATACCACGAGACAGGGGAGCAGCCGTGACGATCGACGCCCGTGACGACATCGAGGGCCGCGCCCGCGTGCGTGACAGTGAGGCGCTGCGCGCGTACTACGACGAACTCGGCCAGTACGGCGCTGGCGCGCTGTGGACGGTCGCGAACGCCATCGAGCCGTGGGAGCCGGTCAGCCACAGCGCACCGTTCCTGTGGTCGTACGAGCAGCTGCGGCCGATGGTGCTGCGCTCGGCCGAGTTGGTGCGACCAGAGGACGCGGGCCGCCGCGTCGTCATGCTGCTGAACCCGCGTCGCCACGACGTCGCTGCGTCGGTGGGGTGGCTGTACTCGGGCATCCAGATCATGCTGGCCGGTGAGCGTGCGTCGGCCCATCGCCACGGCGCGTCTGCACTGCGGTGGGTCCTCGAGGGTGAGGGGGCGTACACGATCGTCGACGGTGAGAAGGCCCGGCTCGGCGCCAACGACTTCGTCATCACGCCGCACGGCACGTGGCACGAGCACGGCAGCGAGGGCACGTCGGGCCCCGTGATCTGGCAGGACGGGCTCGACATCCCGCTGGTCAACGCCCTCGAGGCCAACTGGTACCAGGTGCATCCCGAGCTGCACCAGCAGGTCGTCGGCGCGGTCGACCGCTCGCCGGCGGCCTACCAGGTCGCCGGGGTGCTGCCGGTGGACGCGGACAGCTGGAACCGGCCGTACTCGCCGCTGCTGCGCTACCCGTGGGAGCGCAGCTATGACGCGCTGCGCGGCGCAGCGGCGACCGTCGCCCCCTCGCCGTTCGACGGCACGGTGCTGCGCTACGTGAACCCGATCACGGGTGGCGACGTGATGAGCACGATGGGCGCTCAGTTGCAGCGTCTCGACGGAGGGTTCGCCACGAGGGCGCACCGGCACACCGGCAACTCGATGGTGACGGTCGCCAAGGGTCGAGGCCACTCCGTCATCGCCGGACAGCGCTTCGACTGGAAGAAGGACGACGTGTTCTGCATCCCGGCGTGGGCGTGGCACGAGCACGTGAACGACGACCCGAACGACGATGCGGTGCTGTTCTCGTTCGACGACCGACCTGTCATGCGCTCGCTGGGGCTCGTGCGCGAGGAAGCGCATCCCGACGGCACCCAGTGCTGAACAACTACGCTCGCCACGGGTGTCGTCCTGGGGGGACGCCGCCCACCGCTCATCACCAAACAGGGGGTTCTCAGTGAGCGACACAACCACGTCCACAGGGTTGGCCAAGGGTCAACTCTCCACCATCGACTGCATCACGCAGTCGCTCGCGGTGGGCCCGGTGTTCTCCGGGGCCCTCCTCGGGGCCATCCTCGCCGGCTGGAGCGCAGGTGCAGGATCGTTCGTCGTCGTGCTGACGGCGATCTGCATCCTCGCCCTCGGGCGCATCGTCAGCGAGTTCGCCAAGCGCTACAGCGGCAGCGGCACGGTGTACGAGTTCATCGCCCGTTCGCTGGGCAAGCGTGCTGCTGTCTTTGCAGCGGGCAGCTATCACGCTGCAGTCATCGCGCTGGGTGGCGGCGGTATCGCCGTCATCGGCGGCCTGCTGCTGCGCGACTTCCTGAACGTGCACGCCGGCACCAGCCTGAACTGGTGGGTGTGCTCGATCATCGTGCTCGTCTTCCTCTTCATCATCAACTCGGTCGGTGTGAAGATGTCGATGAAGGCACAGCTCGGCCTCATTGTCGCGTCGATCGTGCCGTTCCTCATCCTGTTCGTGAGGGTCGTGTTCGGCAGCAAGCTCGACGGCGCGGCAGGCAACGGGTTCGACTCGTTCAACCCGTCGAACGTCGGCGAGGGCGGCTCGCTGTTCAAGGGCATCCTGTTCGCCATTCTCATGTTCGTCGGCTTCGAGCTGTCCGCAGCCCTCGGCGAGGAGACCAAGGACCCCAAGAAGTCGATCCCGCGGGCGGTCGTCTCGACGATCGTCATCATCGCCGTCTTCTACGTCATCACCCAGTACACGCTGGCCGCCGGTGGCACCGCGGACGTGTTCGACTTCGCGCCGATGGCGGAGGAGTATCTCAACCACTTCTTCGCCATCTGGATCGAGTTGGCGATCCTGCTCGACGTGTTGGCAGTGGGCATCGGCTTCCAGCTCGCTGCAGCCCGCGGCGTGTATTCGCTGGCCCGTGACAGCGTCCTGCCGAAGGCCCTCGCGGCCACCAACAAGCGTCAGCAGCCGATCGGTGGCGTCATCACCGTGACGGCGATCGCTGCGCTGTTGATGATCGTGACGCTCGCCAAGCACGGCACGGGCCTCGACGTCGACGATGGCTCGCTGCCCGACCTGTTCTTCAACCAGAAGGCGTTCTACGGGTTCCTGGCGTTCTCGACCATCGGTGGCATGTTGATCTGCATGGTGTATCTGCTCGTGTGCCTCGGCGCGCTCAAGCTCTTCGCGCTGAAGAACCCGATCGACGTCGTCGCAGCGGTCATCGCCATCGGGGTGTGCGCACTCGGCGTGGCTGCGCAGTTCATCAGCGGGCTCGAGCCAGCACCGCCGGCCCAGTGGAGCCGCATCGCCGCGATCGTCATCGCGGTGGTCGTGGCCATCTACGCCGCCACGGCGAAGAAGGACGTCATCGAGAGCGTGGCGCAGCACGCCATGGAGCACGACTGACATGAACACCGAATGGCGCTACATCGACGCCTTCGTGCAGCAGTTCCGCCGGTGCGGGATGCACGAGGGCGAAGTGGTCGCCATTCTCAGTGAGTCGCAGAGCC
>JBMSSR010000088.1:0-10680 GCA_049424465.1 Ilumatobacteraceae bacterium | reverse complement strand
ATCTCGGGTGTCACGATTGCGTCAACTGGAATGTTCGCGCCACCACAGGTTGCGGCAACACTGACGGTGAGGTCCTTGATCGCCTGTTGCGCATCCTGTAGTTCGGCTTCGTACTGCGCGCGATTGGAGGCACTCTCGCGGCGCGGCGACGACCCGAGTAGCACGCGCAGCTCGTCGAGCAGCGGGAGGTCGCTCACGGTCCATGCCGAGCCCGCCTCGCGCAGCAGTGCGCGCTCGACACCGGGCTCGAGCACACCGCGGGCCGCTGCCGCGAGCACGCGCTCGTTGGCGAAGAGGTGTCCGAGCAGTTCGTCGGGCTCGAACACGGGCCACAGCCGACTGGCCGCCGCAGCGACCGACCGGCGGCAGACGTCGGAATACCCGCTCTCGGTCGTGTCGGTGAGGCCCATCTCGCGGCGCAGCAGTCGCTCGAACCGCCGCCGCGCCACGTTGTGCGGGTGGTCGCCGGCGCGGGCCTGAGCGCGCAGACGGACGAGCGTCGCGGTGTCGATCAGGTGCGACATGCCGTCGAGCCCGATGATGCGCACACCGGCCGCCGGCGCACGCTCGAACAGCCGCACCGCGCGCCGCAGCACCTCGACCATCGACAGTGAGCCCTTCAGGTCGGCCACCGCCGGATCGGCCTCGGCCTGCCCGGTCATGCCGGGCACGAGGTCGGACCAGTCGATGAGCACGACCGACGACTCGCCCAACGAGGGCAGCACCCGCTCGATGTAGCGCAGGAAGAGGTTCGATGGCCCGACCACCAACACCCCGTTGTTGGCGATGCGATGGCGATACGCGTACAGCAGGTATGCGGCCCGGTGCAGCGCCACCACGGTCTTCCCCGTACCGGGTCCACCGGTCACGACGAGCGTGGACCGGAGTGGGGTGCGGATGATCTCGTCCTGGTCGCGCTGGATCGTGGCGACGATGTCACCCATGTGACCCGTCCGCTCTCGGGTGAGCGCTGCCAGGAGGGCCGCCTCACCGACGAGTCGCGTCTCGTCGTCAGAACCCAGCGCGTCGACCGTCAGCAGGTCGTCCTCGATGCCGACGAGGTCGCGTCCCGCCATGATGAGGTGGCGCCGCAGCATGACGCCCATCGGGTCGATGGCTGTCGCCTGGTAGAAGGCAGATGCGACCGGCGCACGCCAGTCGACGAGCAGCGGGTCGCCGTGGTCGTCGTTGAGCGAGATCCTGCCGATGTAGGTGGTCGCATGCGTTTCGGTCGCCACCAACTTGCCGAAGCACAGGCCGTTCACGTTGAGGTCGAGGTGGTGCCGCAGGTCGTCGATCGCCTCGGTCAGGCGGTCACGCTCGAACTGGGCGCCGAAACCGGTCTGCCGTTCGAGCAGGACGGGCCGGACTGCCTCGATGGCCGCCTCGCGCTGCGCGTCGATCGTGCGGTACAGCCCCTCCACATATTCACGCTCGACCTCGAGCTCGTGTGCTGCCGTCATCCGTGATGAACCCCCGTTCTGGAAAACTCCAGCACTTATACGCTCCGGGCGGCCCCACGCGTGACGGCGCGTCGGCGGGAAGTGTGCGCAGATCCTCGGCTCGCTGAGGGCGGCCGACGCCGACCGCCGACGGTGACGATGGGCGCAGAGTGCGACCGTCGGACCCCCGTCAGGCCGTCAGTCGGCGAACCAGGCGGCGTGGAAGCCGAGGGGCACTCGGGCGGCCATCCGGATACGCGCCACGGGTGCCGCCGCCACGTCACGGGCGTCGAGGATCACCAGTTCTGACCGCTCGGTGGTGCGGTCGGTCACCACGCTGAGCAGCCACCCGTCGTCCTCGGCGGTGCCGTCAGGATCGGGTGCGAACACGTGCTCGCCGCACACCTCGGTGGGTGCGTACTGGTGTGCCACGACGTCGTCGGTGTGGAAGTCGTACTTGTACACACCCTCGAAGTCGAACTCGAACTCCCACGTCCGCTGCGGGCACGCATAGCCGAATCGGGTCGGCCGTCCGGTGAGCCGCTCGTCGACGCGGGGGAACTCGCTCGACGTATCGCCGGTCGGGCCCTCGCGGACCGTGCCGGTTGCCAGGTCGATCGACCACCGCCACGGCAGCGGTGCCCGCGACGCATCGGGGTTCTCGAACTTGAAGCCACCGGGCATGTCGGGCATGCGGGGTGCGCGCACCTCGATCGTGGTGCCGTGCTCCCATGCATTGAAGAAGTGCACGACGTAGCTGTTCTCGATGTCGAACCACCTGATGTCGACACCCGGGCTGCCGCGGCGCAGCACGCCGATGCGGGTGCCGTTGTCGGGCTGCCAACTCATGGCCTCACCGCCCTGCAGCATGCGGTGGAGGTCGAAGATCGCCGGCGAGTCGAAGAAGACTGCGTAGTGCTCGGTGACGACGAAGTCGTGCATCATCACCGGTGCGGGGAGGTCGATCTCGGTGCAGTGCACCAACTCGCCAGCGGCGTTCACCTCCGAGTACCGCAGGTACGGACTCGTCGGGCTGTACCCGAAGAACAGCATCTCCCCGGTGACAGGGTCGACCTTGGGGTGCGCGGTCATCGGGCCCTGCAGACGGCCACCGAAGTCGTGCTCGCCGAGCGTACGCAGGTCGCGGTCGAACTCGGTGGGCGCGCCGGCCTCGAGCATGCTGAAGTAGCGACCTGCGTGGCGCACCATCGCAGTGTTGGCGGTGTTCTTCAGCACCCCGGCCTCGGCGACGACGTCGCGGTCGGGGAACTGGAAGTTGCTCATGCCGCCGAAGCACGCACGGCCGCGACGGCGTTCGGCGAGCAGGCCCTTCGACTCGATGAAGCGATTGCGGTAGCGAGCGGTGCCGTCCTCGAGGTACACGGCGTGCAGCATCCCGTCGCCGTCGAACGGGTGGTAGGCGCCCATCGGCGCGAACTGCGGGTTGGGGCCCGTGCGCACGAACATGCCGCGCAGCGAAGGCGGGATCTCACCGATCACCTCGAGGTCGTGGTCGTCGCGCTCGTCGAACACGGGCGCCATGAGGCCCCTCAGGAATGGCGTGTCCCACGTGTCGACAGCGGTCATGCTCGGCCTCCCCACGGCTCTCCCGAACGCTAGTGCAGCCCCACGGACTGCCTGACCGAGGCCTGCTCGCCCGGGCAGCGCGGGCGGCCTCGACGCCCCTGCTCGTTAGGGTGCCGACATGTCCTCCGGTGTGGCGTCGCGGTCTGGGACCTGACGTGAACGGGCGCGTCGAGATCGTGCCGTTGACGGGCTCCGCGCATCTCGCACCGGTGCTGGCGTCGTGGCACTACGACGAGTGGGGGCACCTGTACCCGCCCGACGTGTGGAGTCTCGCCACCGCCGAGCGCGAGTTCGAGGTGATGTCACGACCCGACTCGACCGACCGCACCTGGGTGGCGTTCGACGGCGGATCGCGTGACGTGACGGCGGTACTGGGGTCGGTGTCGCTCCTCGCCACCGACGACCTGGCCGACTTCGAGCACCTGACGCCGTGGCTCGCCAGCATGTACGTCGTCCCGCCGGCCCGCGGGCGTGGCGTCGCGACCGCCTTGATGGAGGCCGCACTGCATGCCGCTCGGGCCGATGGTCACGACGTGGTGTACCTGTTCACCTCGGGCCAGGAGCAGTTCTGGGCGGACCGCGGCTGGAGCGTCATCGCCACCGCGACCACCGAGGGACACGTGTCGACCGTGATGTCGCGCACGACGGGTGGGGACAACAGCTGACGCTCGGAGTCGGTGAGCTCGTCCGCGGAGTCGCGCGACGGCTGGTCACCCGCGGCCGACGAGCGTCTCGCAGTAGTCGAGCAGCACGGTGATGCTCGTGCGAAAGGCACGTTGGTTCAACTCGGCGACAGCCGTGAGTGTCGGGAGCGCCCGGTCGAGGTCGGGGTTGTCGATGCCCCGCATCCGCGCACGACGGGTCTCGAGGTGCATCGGTGCAGCGCCGAGGTCGAACGAATGCGTGCCGATGAGGGCCGACTCGAGCATGCGGTGGCACAGCACCAGATCGTCGCCGTGCAGTCCGAGTCGCTCGAGCATCGTGACGAACGCTGCGCTGAGCGTTGCACCGTTGGGCAGGGGATCACGTGCCGAGACGAGCAGCGGCACCAAGTTGGGGTGCGCCCAGAACCGTTCGTGCACACCGAGGAGCAGCGCCTCGATCTGCTCGCGAGGCGTGCCGGTGGACGGCGCCTCGACGCCGAAGATCAACTCGTCCACCACGGCGGCCAACACACTCTCGACGCTCGGGAAGTAGCGGTAGACGGCGGTGGGGTCGACCCCGAGTCGCTCGGCGAGAGTCCGCGCGGTGTAGGCCTGCATGCCCGACTCCTCGACGATCTCGGTCGCGGCCCGGATGAAGGCCTCGCGCGTCAAGCCGCTGGACCCGCCCCCGGCCGCCGGTCCCTTCTTGCGCGCAGCCATCAGTGGATCATCATAAGTAACAGCGCGCGGTCATCATCAGGCGGGCGGTGCCGACGCGCGACGAGGGCCAGACGCGAAAGAACCCCAGCCGAGCTGGGGTCCTTGGTGGGCGAGGGGGGACTTGAACCCCCACATCCTTTCGAATACTGGCACCTGAAGCCAGCGCGTCTGCCATTCCGCCACTCGCCCGAGTGGAAGACGAAGGCTACCAATCCACCGAGCGTGCGCAACCGTCCGGACTCGGCTCGCGCCGGCCTCCGCCCTGCGGCTGCTAGGAAGACGAGCGTCGGCCACCGGCCGAGTCCCCGTTCACCCCGTGCCGGCAGAGGAGTTGAGTCCATGAGCCGAGCGTTGCACCGCATCAAGCACGCCTACTCGGCCGAACGACTCCTCGGCGTCGCCGTGCTGGGCGCCCTCGGTGGGCTGATCGCCGCGCAGTCGCTCCCCGTGGCGGTCGCGATCCTGCTCGGCTGGGACATCTCGGCGCTGGCGCTGCTGCTGTGGGTGTGGCTCGTGGTGGGCCGCTACGACGCCGCGGCGACGCGCCAGCGGGCGACCCGCGAGGACAACAACCGCTTCGCGATCTGGGTGTTCCTGCTGGCGGCCAGTACGGCCAGCCTGTTGGGCGCCGGCATCGCGCTGCTGCGGGACGCAGGGCTGTCGCAGACTGACCAGCGCGAGTTGCTCGCGACCTGCCTCGTGTCCGTCTTCCTGTCGTGGGCGGTGGTGCAGACCGTGTTCACGCTGCGATACGCGCACGAGTACTACTCGTCCCCCGAGGGCGGGATCGACTTCGGTGACGAGGCACCCGACTACCAGGACTTCGCCTACTTCGCGATCACCGTCGGCATGACCTTCCAGACCTCCGATGCCGCCGCCATCAGTCGCGGTGTCCGCCGCACGGTGTTGCGCCATGCCGTGCTCGCATACGTGTTCGGCACCGTCATCCTCGCCGTGATGGTCAACGTCATCGCCAGCCTCGTCGGCTGACCGGGCGCGCGGGGCGACCCGTGCGGCCCTGCGGCACCGCCACGCGCGCTGCCGGGGCCTCCGCCCGCCCGCCTGCCACTGCGGTGGGCCACTAGCCTTGCCGACTACATGGGCCTGGAATCCTTCGAGAACAGTGTCGAACGCCTCGTGTCGGGTGTCTTCTCGCGCGGCTCGCGCCCCCGCATCCGCCCGGTCGACCTCGGCCGCCGCCTGCTGCGCGAGATCGACGAGCACCGCAGTGTCGACGCCCGCGGCCGACGCGTCGTGCCCAACACGTTCTCGTTCCTGCTCTGCACCACCGACCTCAGTGCCCTGCGCGACATCGAGGACCAGCTGCTGGACGAGCTGTGCGAGACCGCGCGCGAGTACGCGAAGTCGGAGGGGTTCCACTTCCTCGGCCCGGTCAGCGTCAGCCTCTCCATCGACGACGACCTCCGGCCCGGTCGGGTGATGCTCACCAGCCGCATGAAGGAGGGCAAGGGCAGCGTTGCCGCCGGCTCGGTGGTCCTGCCGAACGGTGACCGCATTCCTGTGGGCCAGCGTCCAGTCACGGTCGGCCGCATGCCCGACTGCACCGTGCCCATCGACGACGCCAACGCCAGCCGGCGCCATTGCGAGATCAAGTCGGTCGGCAGCACGTTCGTCGTCGCCGACCTGGGCAGCACCAACGGCACCCGCGTGAACGGCGTGCGCATCGACGGCGAGCGCGTGCTCACCGACGCCGACATCATCAGCGTGGGCACCACGCACCTGCGGTTCGAGGCGTCGTGAGCGAAGCCCAGCTGGCAGTCCTCAACTATGCGCTGCTGGCTCTCCTCTATGCCTTCTTCGGCCGCGTCATGTGGGCCGTGTGGAGCGAGGTGAAGGGGCCCCGCGTGGGTGCCGAGCCACACCGGCGCGGTGTGCAGCCCGGCGAGCAGCCCGAGCGCCCCGCGTCACGGGGCGGCGGCAACCGTGGTGGTCGCGCACGCACCATCCCCACCCGCCTCGTGGTGCTCGAGCCGCGTGTCCGCAAGGGCTCGGCCTACCCGATCGCGGGTGACGTCATCATCGGTCGCTCGACCACGGCGAGCATCCAACTGCCCGACGACACCTTCGCCTCGTCGATGCACACGCGAGTGTGGGTCGAGGCGGGCGACGTGTGGGTCGAAGACCTCGGCAGCACCAACGGCACCACTGTCAACGGCCAGAAACTGCACGCCGCGATGCTGCTGCACGTCGGCGACCGCGTGCGTGTGGGCGACACCCTGTTCGAGGCCTCGCGATGACCGTGCCCCCGGCGCCGCGCCTCGCCTTCGCTGCAGCCACCGACACCGGTCTGGTGCGCGAGGCCAACGAGGACAACTTCGTCCTGCAGCCGATGGTGTTCGCGGTCGCTGACGGGATGGGTGGCCATGCGGCTGGCGAGGTCGCCAGCGAGATCGCGGCAGCGACACTTCGCGACCGACTGCGCGACGGCGCGGCGAGTGTCGACCTGATGGTCGCGGCCGTCGTCGAGGCCAACGCAGCGATCTTCCAGGCCGCGCACAGCCACTCCGACCAGCGCGGCATGGGCACCACGGTGGTCGCCATCGCGGCGCTCACCGACGAGGCAGTCGTCAGCCGGCTGGTCCTCGCGAACGTCGGCGACAGTCGCGCCTACCTGTTCCGCGACGGCGTGCTCGAGCGGCTCTCGATCGACCACAGCTATGTCCAGGAACTGGTGAGCACCGGGCACATCACCGAGAGCGAGGCGCGCACGCACCCGCGGCGCAACATCGTCACGCGTGCCCTCGGCATCGAGCCCACCGTGAAGGTCGACACGTGGGTGCACCCGCTGGTGACGGGCGACCGGTACCTGCTGTGCAGCGACGGCCTCGTCGACGAGGTCGACGACCCGGCGATCGCCGAGGTGCTCGGCGCCGAGGGGGATCCGCATGCCGCAGCGGACGCGCTCGTGGCGGCTGCCAACATCAACGGTGGTCACGACAACACGACAGTGGTGGTCATCGACGTGCTCGAGGGTGCCGCCGAGGCCCCCGTCCAGCTGGCGCCGACGTGGCAGTCCGACCAGCCCCGCATGATCGACGCCGACGAGCGCTCGACGCCGACGGTGATCGGCAACCCGCAGATCACGGTGCAGTCCGACGACGGTGCCGAGGCGGCGCGCTGGGGCACGCGTCGCACCAGCCGGCGCCGCATGATCGCCACGCTCATCGCCGCGGCTGCCGTTCTCGTCGCACTGGTCGTGGCGTTCCTCGTGGCCGGCAACGGTGGCGAGCAGCCGGTCGACTCCACCTCGACGGTCAGCTCGACGATCGCCTCGACCACGGTCGTCGAGCCGGGCACCACCGACGCGAACGCCGTGACGCCCACGTCGGGCGGCTGAACCGGTGGTGGCCCCAGTGGCAGGCGAGGACGCGCGTTGAGCCAGTCGTCGCCGCTCTCGGCCCTGCGTCGTCGCACCGAACTGTGGCTCGTCGTGATGGCGGCGCTCATCACCGCTGCTGCGTACGTCCTTGCTGCGCTGGGCAAGAACTCGACGATGCCGGCGACGATCGTGCCGTTCCTGATCGCGCTGCTCGTGCTGCTGCTCGCCGCGCATGTCGCCGTGCGCGTGTTCGCGCGTGGCGCCGACAGCACCCTGCTGCCGCTGGCAGCGCTGCTCAACGGCCTCGGTTACGTCATGATCGCCCGGCTCAGCGACGAGCGTGCCGCCGCACAGACCATCTGGACGTTCCTCGGCGTGGTCGCGTTCGTCGCGACACTCGTCCTCGTGCCGCGCTCGGCAGACCTGCAGCGCTTCAAGTGGTCCTTCGTCGCCGCAGGCGCGGTGCTGCTGATGGTGCCGCTCGTGCCGGGCCTCGGTCGCAGCGTCGGCGGGGCGCGTATCTGGGTCGGTCTCGGCCCCATCACGTTCCAGCCGGGCGAACTGGCCAAGATCGCCCTCGCGCTGTTCTTCGCCGCCTACCTCAGCGAGAACCGACGCGAGATCCGCGAGAGCACCCACCACGTCGGCCCGCTCACCATTCCCGAACCGCGGTACCTCGTGCCCATCACCGCAGCGTGGGGGTTCGCGGTCGTGGTGATGGTGGCCGAGAAGGACCTCGGCTCGGCGCTGCTGTTCTTCACGCTCTTCACCGTGATGATGTGGATCGCCACCGAGCGCACGTTCTTCCTGCTGCTCGGCCTCGTGCTGTTCGCCGGCGCGGCCGTCGTCGCGCACCAACTGTTCGAGGTCGTGCGCACGCGCGTCGACATCTGGCTCGACCCGTGGTCGGTGTACGAGGGCCGCGGCTACCAGCCGGCACAGGCGATGTTCTCGTTCGCCAACGGCGGCACCGCGGGTACCGGCCTCGGCATGGGCAGTCCCAACAAGATCCCCGCTGCGAGCACCGACTACATCTTCGCTGCCGTCGGCGAGGAGCTGGGCATGATCGGTGCCACCGCAGTCCTCATCGCGTTCCTCCTCATGATCGGTGCCGGGCTGCGCATCGCGGTGCGTGCCGACCGCGACTTCGAGAAATTGCTGGCGACGGGTCTCACCACGATCATCGGGATGCAGGCGTTCATCATCACGGGCGGTGTGCTGCGCCTCATCCCGCTCACCGGCATCACGCTGCCGTTCATGAGCTATGGCGGCAGCAGCCTGCTCGCCAACTACATCCTGCTCGGACTGCTGATCAGGGTCAGCGACTCGACAGCTCGACGCGCGCACGAGGTGCCTGACTCGCTCAGCCTCGGCGAGCAGTGGGAATCGTTCCTGCGGCGTCGTACCGAGAAGCGCGGTGGACGTGGCGCGCTGGACGGAGGTCGGGCATGAACCGGCAGTTGCGTACGCTCGCTGCCGGCCTCATCGTGCTGTACCTCGCGGTGTTCGGCATGCTCAACCGCACACAGGTGTACGAGAAGCAGGCCCTCGACACGCATCCCAACAACAATCGGCAGGACATCCGCGACTTCAACCGCCCGCGAGGCCAGATCGTCACTGCCGACGGCGAGGTCGTCGCGGAGAGCGTGCCGCTCGAGGGGTACGACGTCGACTACCGCCGCAACTATCCACTCGGCGACCTGTTCAGCAATGTCACCGGCTACTACACCTACAGCTTCGGCAGCACGCAGCTCGAGAAGCGGCTCAGCGATGTGCTGATGGGCGAGACGGCGGCGCAGAAGATTTCGGGCGTGCTCGGCGGTGCCGACAACTCGGGGAACGTACAACTCACACTCCGCGCCGATGTACAGCGCGTCGCGGCCGAGGCGCTGGGCGACCGCGAGGGCTCGGTCGTCGTGATGGACCCCACGACTGGTGCCATCATCGCGATGATCAGCACGCCGCGTTACGACGCCAACCGCATTGCGGCACCCGACAGCGACGATGCCGAGGCGGCGCTCGAGTGGTACGGCAACATGCCCGGCAAGCCGTTGCTGGCCAACGCCTACCAAGAGCGCTACATGCCGGGCTCGTCGTTCAAGGTCATCACGACGGCGATCGCGCTCGAGCACGGTGTCATCGACCTCGAGACCACCTGGCCGGTCGAGCGCGAGTGGGTGCCACCGCAGACCAACGATCCCATCCAGAACTACGGCGGCAAGGAGTGCGGTGGCTCGATGGCCGAGGTGTTCTGGCGCAGCTGCAACATCCCGTTCGCCAAGATGGCGATCCAGCTCGGCCCTGATGTGATGATCGACGGCGTGCGCGCGTGGGGCGTGGGCGAGCGCATCCCCATCGACCTGCCCGCCCCGGCTGCGAGCAATTTCGAGAACGCCGGCAGCGACCCGATCGACTTCGCGCAGAACCTGCCGCTGCTCGCGATCGCCGGGTTCGGCCAGGCGAACGACGCGATGACGCCGCTGCACATGTGCATGGTCGCTGCCACGGTCGCGAACGGCGGGAAGATGATGACGCCGTACGTGGTGGCCAGTACGACCGATCACTCTGGCCGCGTGCTCAGCCGCGCGCAGCCGTCGCTGTGGCGCACCCCGATCAGTCTCTTCACTGCCAGCGTGCTCAACCAGTTGATGGTCGGCGTCGTCAACAACGGCACTGGTACCCCGATGCAGTTGGCCAACGGCGTGCAGGCCGCTGCCAAGACTGGCACCGCACAGCTGAACGGCGCGGGCGAGCCCGAGCGGTCACATGCGTGGATCATCGGCTTCGCCCCCGCCTCTGCGCCCCGGTACGCGGTCGCCGTGGTGCTGAAGGGCCCCCCCGACGAGATCAGTGCCGGTACCGGTGGGCGCCTCGCAGGACCGATCGCCAAGACCGTCCTCGACTACCTGATGGCCAACCCGAGACCCCGGCGACCGCTACCGCCGGC
>JBMSSR010000087.1:0-10813 GCA_049424465.1 Ilumatobacteraceae bacterium | reverse complement strand
CCCCCGGCCCCACCAGTGCCGGGCAGCGCGGTGTCTCCTGCGCCGTCCGATGCGAGACTGTGGGCACCATGGGTGAGATCAGGGTCGCCGTCGCCGGATCGTCCGGGTCCATCGGCACGCAGACCCTCGACGTGGTGCGCGCCGAGCGCGAGCACTATCGGGTCACGGCGCTCGGTGTGTCGTCGTCGATCGACGTCCTCATCGCGCAGGCACTCGAGTTCCGCCCCGACGTCGTCGCCGTGGCCGACCCGACTCGCCGTGCCGAGGTGGCCGCCGCCCTTCCGTTCGCGACGGTGGTCGACGACTTCGCGGACATGGTCGATGTGGCCGACGTGGTGGTCAACGCCGTCGTCGGCTTCGCCGGGCTCCCGGGGACGGTGCGCAGGCTGTCCGCCGGACGCCGCCTGGCGCTGGCCAACAAGGAGAGCCTCATCGCCGCCGGACCAGTGGTGCAGCCCCTGCGCAGCGTTGCGGGCGCCGAGATCGTGCCGGTCGACAGCGAGCACTGCGCCGTCCATCAGTGCCTCCGTTCGTCGGCGGCTGCCGGACGCGAGGTCGCGCGCATCGTGCTGACCGCGAGCGGTGGCCCGTTCCGGGGTCGGACCGCTGACCAACTGTCGGCGGTCACCGTCGACGAAGCGCTGGCCCATCCGACGTGGAAGATGGGCCCGAAGATCACCATCGACTCGAGCACGCTCATGAACAAGGGGCTCGAGGTCATCGAGGCCCACGAGTTGTTCGGTGTGCCGTACGAGCACATCGAGGTCGTCGTGCACCCGCAGAGCGTCGTGCACTCGATGGTCGAGTTCACCGACGCCAGCACCATCGCGCAGCTCAGCATGCCCGACATGCGCTTGCCCATCGGCTACGCGCTCGCGTACCCGCACCGCATCGCGACGCCCTTCGGCCGCATCGACTGGGGATCGCTGTCACGCCTCGACTTCGCGCCCCCCGACACCGGTGCCTTCGGATGCCTCGCACTCGCCTACGACGCGGGTCGTGCCGGTGGCACGGCACCGGCATGGCTCAGCGCGGCCAACGAGGTCGCGGTCGACGCCTTCCTCGCCGGGCGCATCCGCTGGCACCAGATCGCCGAGACCAACGCAGCAGCACTCGCCAGGTACGAGCCCGACGACGGCCTCACTGTCGAGTCGATCGTCGCCGCCGATGCACGGGCACGTGCGGTGGCACAGGAGGTACTGCCACGATGAACGACGACCGGACCACGCGCCTGTCGACCGAGATCGTGTCGGGCGGCTCGCACCGCCCTGACACGCAGCCCGAGCGGGCCTCACGAGGTGCCGCCGTGCTGGGCACCCTGGCGTGGGTCGCGTTGCTCGGCTGGCTCGCGGTCGTCAGCCCATGGATGCTCGTGTTCGTCGTCGGCCTCGCCGTGTCCATCATGCTGCACGAGCTCGGCCACTTCTGGACCGCCCGCCGCAGCGGGATGAAGGCGACGCAGTTCTTCCTCGGGTTCGGCCCACGGGTCTGGAGCGTGCACCGCAACGGTGTCGAGTACGGCGTGCGTGCCGTGCCGCTCGGCGGCTTCGTGAAGATCATCGGGATGACCAATCTCGACGAGGTGCCCGAGTCCGACGAGGCAGTCACGTACCGCCAGGCGACGTACCCGCGTCGGATGTGGGTCATCACGGCCGGATCGGTGATGCACCTCGTCATCGCGATCGTCACGATCGTCGGCGTCTACTCGGTCTGGGGTCGCGTCGAGGAGACGGGACAGGTCACGGTGTCGGGCGTCGACGAGACCGCACCGGCAGCAGCGGCGGGCTTCCGTGTCGACGACGTCGTGCAGTCGATCGACGGCGTGGCCGTCGCGACGTCCGAGGACTTCCGGGCCCGTCTCGCGGCGCTCGACCCCGGCACGGCGCACGTGTTCGGCGTCCTGCGCGGCGACCAGCAGGTCGAGCTCACGGCGGTGCTCGCCACGCACCCGGGCGATGTCGGTGTCGAGCCGCCGGTGGCGGACCCCCGGGGCTTCCTCGGCGTCAGTTCGTGGTCGGTCGACCGGCGGCCGCAGTCGTTCGGCGACGTCATCACCGAGGGACCGCGCGATCTCGTCACCGGCGTCGGTCAGGCGGTGGTCGGGGTGACCAAGGTGCTCAACCCGGTCAGCGTGTGGGGCCACCTCGTGGGGTCGAACGACGACCCGACGACCCGTCCCGGCACCATCGTCGGCGCCACCCGCATCAGCGAGGACGCCGGTGAATTCGAGGGCTGGGCGGGTGTGCTGTCGCTGCTCGCCGCCGTCAACGTCTCGGTGGGTGTCTTCAACATGTTCCCGCTGCTGCCGCTCGACGGTGGCCACGCAGCGATCGCCACGTACGAGCGGCTGCGGTCGCGGCGCGGCCGGCCGTACCGGGCCGATGTCTCCAAGCTGATGCCGGTCGCTGCGGTGTGCATCGCCCTGCTGGCCTTCATGTTCCTCACGGGTCTGTACCTCGACACCGTCAAGTTCTGAGGCCGCCTGTCTGGGGACCGTCGGTCGGGTGCCGTTCATCACCGCGCTCGTGCGGTCGTTCGGCGGGTGGCGGGTGGCACACTGGAGGACGTGAGTTTCCAGCGACGCACCACCCGCACGATCCATGTCGGCAAGGTGCCGGTGGGCGGCGGCACGCCCATCACCGTGCAGTCGATGACGACCACCAAGACCGCCGACGTCGAGGGCACGCTCCAGCAGATCTACGCCCTGGCCGCCGCTGGATGTGACATCGTCCGCTGCACGTGCAACGAGCCCGAGGCCGCCGAGGGACTCGCCCAGATCGTGCCCCGGTCGCCGCTGCCGGTCATCGCCGACATCCACCACCAGTACCGCATGGCACTCGCGGCGATGGAGGCCGGCGTGCACGGCCTGCGCCTCAACCCCGGCAACATCCGGCGTCCCGAGCACATCAAGGCCGTCGCCGCCGAGGCGAAGGACCGCGGTCTGCCGATCCGCATCGGCGTCAACGGCGGCTCGCTCGACCCTGCGCTCTACGAGAAGTACGGCGGGGTGTCGCCCGAGGCGATGGTCGAGAGCGCGCTCCAGGAGATCGCCTACTTCGAGGACGTCGACTTCCGCGACTACAAGATCAGCGTCAAGGCGTCGAACGTCCCGCTGATGGTCGAGGCCTATCGCCAGCTCAGCGACGCCACCGACGCCCCGCTGCACCTCGGCGTCACCGAGGCGGGTCCGCCGCCGGCCGGTCTGGTGAAGGCCACGGCCGGTATCGCGACGCTGCTGCTCGAGGGCATCGGCGACACCATCCGCTACAGCCTCACCGCCGACCCCGTCGAAGAGGCGCGTGCCGGCCGGCAACTGCTCGAGGCACTCGGCCTGCGCGAGCGCAAGAACGTCGATCTCATCGCATGCCCCAGCTGCGGTCGGGCCGAGGTCGATGTCATCGACGTCGCCAACCGAGCGATGAAGGCGTTCGGCGACCGACAGCTGCCGCTGCAGGTGGCCGTCATGGGCTGTGTCGTCAACGGGCCGGGCGAGGCGCGCGAGGCAGACCTCGGTATCGCCGCCGGCAACAAGCGCGGCCACCTGTTCGTCAAGGGCCGCAACGTCGCGGTCGTGCGCGAAGAGGACATGGTCGAGGCACTCATCGAGTGGGCCGAGTTCATCCACGAGCACGGCGTCGAGGCAGCACTCGCGCGCGTCGACACCACGCTCGCCGAGCGCGAGGCCGCCAAGGACCGCTCGGCGCTGCTGGCCGAGAAGGGTGCCGACGCCAACCATGCTGCCGAGCGGATCGTCGAGATCCGCCGCACCGTGGGCAGCGAATGACGCCGCACGACATCCCGCTGTTCGAGTTCGACCCGACCCGCGAGGCGGTCATCAACCCGAGCATCCATGCGCCGTTGCTCGGCTTTCCGCGGCATGCGGTCATGTGCTGGTTCGGCAACGTGGTGCGACAGCGGACGGCGCACGTCGACCCGGTGCACCACATCCCGTTCGAGCACGGTGCCCATGCGGTGTGTGTCATCGAGCACCGGGGTGTGCCGGTGGCACTCGTCAGCCCCGGTGTCGGCGCGCCGGCCGCGGTGAGTTCGCTCGAGATCACGGTGTCCCTCGGCGCCACGCACATCATCGGGTGCGGCGGCGCCGGCATCGTGCAGCCGGGGTTCGACATCGGCCATGTCATCGTGCCCACGTCCGCGGTCCGCGACGAGGGGACGAGCTACCACTATGCGCCTGCGGGCGAGTCGGTGGCACCGCACCCGCGGGCGCTCGCCGCGATCGACGACGTGCTCACCGAGGCCGGCGTGCCGCACGACCGCGGCCCGGTGTGGACGACCGACGCGTTCTTCCGCGAGACGCACGCCAAGGTCGCCCGTCGTCGCGAGCAGGGCTGTCTGGCGGTCGAGATGGAGGCGGCGGCGATGTTCGCATGTGCCGCGTTCCGCGGTGTCACATACGGACAGCTGCTGTACGCCGGCGACGACGTCAGCGCCGACGAGTGGGACCACCGGCACTGGGACCAGCACCAGGGCGTACGCGACCGTCTGTTGGACCTCGCGCTCGATGCGGTGATCAGGCTGTAGCGGTCGCCGACCGGCTCAGATGATCTGGTCGTCGACGCCGTGGGCCACGGCGAGCACGATGCGGGCACCGTCGTCGCTGTAGAGCAACTGGTAGGCCGTGCCGAATCGAGTCGTCACCGCGCCGTCGCGACCACGCATCGTCCAGATGACGTGGACGAAGATGGCCTCGTCGCCGACCGGCCTGATGTGCACGATCTCGAAGTCAGCGCTGCCGAAGTCCGAGAAGCGATAGCGCTCGCAGAGCGCGACGTGGTTTGCCTCGACCTTGGCCCTGGTGTCCCAGAGCACGACCGTCTGGCCCTCCATGACGCCGCTCGGGGCGTTCCAGAGCCGTGCGATCGACTTGCCGTCGAGGCGGTTGAAGTGGTCGCGGTACTCGGCGAAGAAGATCTGTGCGACCGTGCGCCATCCCTCGAACAGAGGGGTCGCCGCCTCGCTTCGTGCTGCGCTCATGGTGCGTGTCCTGTGCCGATGGTGTCAACGAAGTGCCGGCAATGCCCGCCCCGTCGCGAACCTGCCGATGTGCCAACGTACCGCGCGCGAGCGACCTGTTTCGCGGACGCTCAGGCGGGCGAGACGCGAAAGACGGTGCCCCGACCGGTCAGCAGGACGGAGTCGCCGGGGGCCAGCAGCGCTGCGCTGCCGCACCCCAGCGCACCGACGTCGCCCGAGGTGCACAGCACCAACTCGTTGCCGGTGG
This sequence comes from Ilumatobacteraceae bacterium, assembly GCA_049424465.1. Taxonomy (GTDB): domain Bacteria; phylum Actinomycetota; class Acidimicrobiia; order Acidimicrobiales; family Ilumatobacteraceae; genus UBA668. The sequence goes on along the minus strand of JBMSSR010000087.1, from coordinate 5,571 downwards.
CGAGCAGCTCGGCGCTCGGGTCGACGTCGTACCGCTGCACCGAGAAAGGGGCGCCCGGGGTGGGGTAGTGCCAGACGCCGGGGGCCTCGGCGACGGGACTGAGGACCGGTTGCCCGGTGGGCTCCGGGCGCACGATGGACAGCAGGGCGTCGGGATCGACGTGCTTGACGGTCAGTCCGCCGCGCACGACGTTGTCGCTCGACCCCATCACCTCGACGCCGACGCCGTGGACGTAGGCGTGCAGGTTGCCCGGTCCCAGGTAGAGCGCCTCACCGGGCTCGAGGTGCACGAGGTGCAGCAGGAGGGCGACCACGGCGCTGGGATCACCCGGGTAGCGGTGGTCGAGGTCGACCACGAGCCGCGCCTCGTCGCTGTCGTGCAGCCGGCACGCCTCGACCGTTGCCGCCGTCGGCAGCCGGCGCCGGTAGACGGCCTCGAGGACCGCGGTGAGCCCGTGCGCCCGGAGCTCGCCGGCGATGTCGAGCGCGCCGATCGAGTCGAGCAGCCGCAGGGTCTCGTCGACCGGCCGGAAACCGCACAGCGCGGTGAAGGGCGTGAGCGCGCAGATGAGTTCGGGCTTCGCGTGCGGGTCGCGGAACGTCCGCAACGGGTCGTCGAGCGGTACCCCGCGCGCCTGCTCGTCGGCGAAACCGGCGGCCGCCGTTGGTCCGTCGGGATGGGTCTGCAGCGACAGTGGTGCCGCAGCGGCGAGCAACTTGACCATGAACGGCAGTGCGCCGACGAGGTCGGTCAGCGGCGTGCCATCGTCGAGGACCGAGGCCCCTCCGGGATGGGTGCCGAACCACATCTCGGCCCACGGCCGCCCGTCGGGGGTCATGCCGAGCAGTCGGGGGATGGCATCGGTGTCGCCCCACGCGTAGTGCTGCGCCACACCACGGACCGCTCGCATCGCAGTCACCTTACCGATCGCCCTGCGCTGCGAACGGTCAGAACAGCCGCAGTTCGTCGGGCCGCATGCCTCGCAGTTCGTCGTAGTCGACCTCGACGACCCGGAACCCGCGTGCCTCGGCGAGCACCCGCGCCTGTGGCTTGACGACCTGTGCCACGAACACGCCGCGCACCTCGCCCAGGGACGAGTCGAGGTGGAGTCGCTCGATGTACCTGGCGAGCTGCTCGACGCCGTCGATGTCGCCCCGCCGCTTGACCTCGATCGCGACCACCTGACCGGACTCGTCGCGGCACACGAGGTCGACGGGCCCGATCGCCGTGGGGTACTCGCGCCGCACGAGCGTGAGGCCGTGCTCGATCGCATGAGGGCTGGCGGCGAGCAGTTCCTGCAGGTGGGCCTCGACGCCGTCCTTCTGGAGACCGGGGTCGTCGCCGAGATGGTGCTCGATGTCGCTGAACACCTCGTGCAGGTTGATCGTCAGCGTCTCGCCCTTCGGGTTCGAGACCACCCAGTGGTCACCGTGGTCGACGATCGTGTTGGGTGCGTTCATCCAGTTGAGCGGCTTGTACGCGCCGCCGTCGGCATGGATGGCGACACAGCCGTCGGCCTTGACCATCAGGAGCCGGACGGCCTCGGGCAGCGAGGCATCGAGGCGTCCCTTGTAGGCGACGGAGCAGCGGGCGATCACCAGGCGCATCGTGACGACGGTAGTCGCGGCACCCTGTCGCGGGCGGGGCACCGCACCCGACGGCGTCAGCGCCCGACGTGGTCTCGCATCCGCTTCTGGATCAGGTCGCGTCGCGCCTGCAGGTCGCGGTACGTGAGGCGGTCGACCGACGACTCGACGCCGAGGCTCGCCTTGACACCGTCGAGGTTCAGCTCGACCGCGGTGTGGTCGACGCCCAACTCGCGACCGAGCCGTTCGCCGTGCCGCTCGGCGAACAGCAACGAGATCCTGGCGATCTCGCCGAGCAGGTCGAGGTCGGGGGCGAGCCGGGCCATCGCGCCGTCGAGGAACACCATGTTCTTGACGTACAGCATGAGTTCCTTGGGCAGGCGGGCGCCGTACCCCATCAGCGACTTGACGACCCGCTGCACCTCGGCGACCAGTTCCTCGCCCGTCAGCGTCGTCGGGTCGACGGTGGGCTGGTCGAGGCGCAGGTCGCGGATGACCGCCTCGAGATCGGTGTCGTGCGGCAGTGCGCCCAGGTCGCGCATGGCTGCCATCTGCCCCTTCACATCGTTGGTGGTGGCACCGAGCATCAGCCGCAGGAACGCGAGCCGTCGCTCGCCGGTGAGCCGTCCGACGATGCCGAAGTCGAGCAGCGCGGTACGCCCATCGGGCAGGACGAAGAGATTGCCGCCATGCAGGTCGCCGTGGAAGACGCCGTACACCATCGCCCCCTCCATCAGGGCGATCATCGCCGTGCGCACGACCTCGTGGGTGTCGACACCGGCGCCCTTCATGCCGGCGACATCGTCGAAGTTGAAGCCGTGGACGCGCTGCATCACGAGGACGCGACGTGTGACGAGCGATGGGTGCGGGCGGGGGACGACGTAACCCTGGTTGCCCAGCTCGTGCAGCATCGCCGCAATGTCGACCATGTTCGCGGCCTCCATGCGGAAGTCGAGCTCCTCGACGATCGTCTCGGCGAACAGCTCGACCAGCGCCGGCGGGTTGGCGAGCGAGGCGATGGGGATGCGCCCGACGAGGAAGGGGGCCAGCCAGCCGAGCACCTTCAGGTCGTTGCGCACCAGCACGTCGATGCCGGGCCGCTGCACCTTGACCACGACCTGCTCACCGGTCTGCAGCGTGGCGGCGTGCACCTGGGCGATCGACGCGGCGGCGAGCGGTTCGCGGTCGAAGTGGGCGAACACGTCCTCGAGGCGGGCGCCGAGGTCGGCCTCCACCACCTCGCGCACGACCTCGAACGGCTCGGCGGGCACCTGGTCGCGGCACTTCTTGAACTGGTCGACGAGCTCGGCAGGGAACAGGCCCTCTCCGCTCGAGATGATCTGACCGAGCTTGATGAACGTCGGGCCGAGCTGTTCGGCAGCCGTTCGCAGGCGCAGTGACAGATCGGCGCGGGATGCCGAGGCGTCGGCGTAGCGGCCACGGCGCGACCGCCACAGCCACGGGATGACGGCGCCGCCGAGCGTGCCGACCACCCGCACGACCCGTCGCCCGGGCGGCAGGCGCCGGGCACGGGTGAGGTCGGGCACCTCGGCCTGGGCGGCGTCGCGCAGGGTGACGGCGATCGGGGCCCAGCGGAGGTCGTCGCGACGCAGGTCCCACGGGCCGTCGTCGGTGAAGGCGGCCCAGGAGCGGTCGTCGAGCACAGTCATGAGTGCATGATCGCAGCGCACCGCCGATCTCGCCACGCGTGCTCACGTGTCGCCGGGCACGCCCCCGCTCGAGCGGCGGCCATGCGAGCGCAGGCGGTCCATGTCGTTGCCGACCGCCGACATCGGCTAGTCAGGGGAGGTGTCAGGAGCGGACGACGTCGTCTCGGTGCTCGGCCGCAGGGTCGCCTACAAGTGGGTGGTCGCCACGGTCTACGTGTCGGCGCTGTTCCTCGACATCCTCGACACCACCATCGTCAACGTTGCGATCCCTCAGCTGGGCCAGGAGCTGCGTACCGCGAACGCCGAGTGGGTGGTGCTCGGCTACACGCTCAGCCTTGCGGTGTGGATCCCGACGAGCGGGTGGCTGGGTGACCGGATCGGCACCAAGCGGACGTTCCTGTTCGCGCTGACGGCCTTCGCGGCCGGGTCGCTGCTGTGCGGCATGGCGCAGACGATCGGTCAGCTCATCACGTTCCGTGTGCTGCAGGGTGTGGGCGGCGGCATGCTGACGCCGGTCGGCATCGCGATGCTGTTCAGGGCGTTCCCTCCGTCCGAGCGTGCCCGCGCGTCGACCGTGGTGATGGTGCCCACGCTGCTCGCGCCCGCGCTCGGGCCCGTACTCGGCGGTTACATCACCAAGTACTTCGCGTGGCGCTGGATCTTCCTCGTCAACGTGCCGATTGCGGCGGTGGCACTCGTGTTCGGCATGGTGCACCTGCGGGAGCACCGCGAGGCATCCGGCCAGCGTCTGGACATCAGCGGGTTCGTGCTGTCTGGTGCATCGCTCGCACTGCTCGTCTACACGCTCAGTGAGGGGCCGCGTGCCGGGTGGACGTCGTCACTCGTGCTGACGACGGGGCTCGTCGGCGTGGTGTGTGCCGTGCTCACGGTCGTCGTCGAGCGTCGGGCGCCCAATCCGATGCTCGACCTGCGCCTGTTCGGGAACCGCATGTTCCGCCAGTGCAACATCGTCAGCTTCTTCTCCACCTCGAGCTTCCTCGGGGTGACCTTCGTGATGCCCATCTACCTGCAGTTGGTGCGCGGGATGGATCCCCTGCAGAGCGGTCTCACCACGTTCCCTCAAGCCTTCGGGGTGATGACGTCGTCGTTCATCGCCGGTCGGCTGTACGCCACGATCGGCCCGCGCCGGCTGATGAGCGGTGGCTTCCTCGCTGCGGCACTGGCGATCGTGCTGTTCACCCGGTTGGGCGTCGACTCGAGCCTGTGGACCATCCGCGGTCTCATGCTGCTGCGCGGGTTCTGCATGGGCTTTGCCTTCGTCCCCATGCAAGCGGCCAGTTACGCCACCATTCCGCCCGCGCAGAACGGCCGGGCGTCGTCGCTGTTCTCGACACAGCGACAGGTCGGCGTGTCGTTCGGTGTCGCCGTGCTCGCCAGCGTGCTCGCCGCGCACATGTCGCTCGCACAGTTGGTGACGCCCGACCAGGTCGATCGTGCGATGCGTGGAGTGCACCTCGCGTTCGGCCTCGCCGTGGTGTTCGCGATCGTCGCCGCAGTTGCTGCGTGGGGCATCCGCGACAGCGACGCGCAGGCAACGATGGTCGCCCGCGCCCGGCCGGCTCGGGCCTGACACCTTGCGCGACCTGCCGAGCAGGTGCCGGCGGCGTCGTGCGACCGAGTGGTCGAGGCCGCACGAGCAGATGTCGAGCGGCGCTGTGAGAGGCTGGCGCGGTGAACGCAGATGACGAACATGCAGGGTCCCACGGCGTGGTCGCCCGCGAGCGAGGCGTGATCCGATGAGCATCCTCGAGGTTCGCAGGGACATGGCGAACAGCACGATGACGGTGACGACCGAGTGGGACGCGCCAATCGAACGCGTGTGGGAACTGTGGTCAGACCCGCGCGCGCTCGAGCGGTGGTGGGGGCCGCCGACGTATCCAGCGACGGTAGGAACGCACGAGTTCATGCCGGGCGGCACCGTCTCGTACTCGATGACCGGGCCCGAGGGCGATCAGCACAAGGGCTTCTGGTCCGTCATCAGCGTCGACCCACCGCGGTCGTTCGTCGCCGTCGGCCGCGTCGCGCACGCCGCCGGCTCGCCCCCCGCCCCACTGCCGGTCCCCCGCTTCACTGTCACGCTCGACGAGCGCGGCGGGCGAACGCGGATGGTCATCGAGTCGCGGTTCGAGTCTGCCCAGCACCTCCAAGAAGTACTCGACATGGGGATGGAGGAGGGCCTCGCCGCCGCACTCGGACAGATCGACACCGTCCTGACAGAGCGCTGAGCAGCCGCAAGGAAGTTCTTGGCGCGAGGGGTTGACGATCGAACACCTGTTCGATATCATGCTCGCATG
>JBMSSR010000086.1:0-10974 GCA_049424465.1 Ilumatobacteraceae bacterium | reverse complement strand
AGGCTGATGCGGCGACGGGCGAGGTCGAGATCGATGATCTTGACCCACAGCTCCTCGCCGGGCGTGACGACCTGCTCGGGGGCGTCGACGTGGTGGGCACTCATCTCGCTGATGTGCACGAGGCCCTCGATGCCGTCGCCGACCTGCACGAACGCACCGAACGGCACCAACTTGGTGACACGGCCGTAGACCAGCTGGCCCACCTCGTGCGACCCGGCGAACTCCTGCCACGGGTCCTGCTGGGTGGCCTTGAGCGACAGGCTGATGCGCTCGCGGTCGAAGTCGACGTCGAGCACCTGGACGGTGACCTTGTCGCCGACTGCCACGACGGCACCCGGGTGGTCGACGTGCTTCCACGACAGTTCGCTGACGTGGATGAGACCATCCATGCCGCCGAGGTCGACGAACGCACCGAACGACACCACGCTGCTGACGACGCCCTCGCGGACCTCGCCGGGCTTGAGGTTGGTCAGGAAGCTGTCGCGGCTCTCCTTCTGCGTCTCCTCGAGGAAGGCGCGACGGCTGAGCACCACGTTGTTGCGGTTCTTGTCGAGCTCGATGATCTTGGCCTGCACCGTCTTGCCGACGTACGGAACCAGGTCGCGCACACGGCGCAGCTCGACGAGCGAGGCGGGAAGGAAGCCACGCAGGCCGATGTCGACGATGAGACCGCCCTTGACGACCTCGATCACCGGACCCTCGACCATGCCGTCGGCTTCCTTGATCTTCTCGATGGTGCCCCACGCGCGCTCGTACTGGGCGCGCTTCTTGCTGAGGACGAGACGACCTTCTTTGTCCTCCTTGGTGAGGACGAGCGCCTCGATCGACTCACCCAGCGACACGATCTCGCTCGGGTCGACGTCGTTGCGGATGCTGAGCTCGCGGGCGGGAATGACGCCCTCGCTCTTGTAGCCGATGTCGAGCAGGACTTCGTCCTTGTCGACCTTCACGACGGTGCCGTTGACGAGCTGGCCGTCCTCGACGTCGACCATGGTGCCGGCGATGGCATCGGCGAACGACATGCCGAGGTCGTTGGAGGTGACGGGACGGGGGGTGTAGTTGCCCTCATCGTCGAAGGTGCCCATGGCACCGGCGGTGGGAGCGGTAGTGGTATCGGACAAGGGAAGATCGCTTTCGGACAGGAACACTCGGGGCCCGGCGGATTCCGGACCGGGAGAGGCTACCAGTGCCCGTCCCCGACGACATCGGGCGCTCCGGCCCCGTACCGCGGTCCCCGCCCGCGCCGCAGTCGGCCTCCAACCGCGCGCCAGTTGATCGACCCGACCGGGGTGGGCATCACCGGTCGACGCCCCCGAGGAGGTCGGCCACGGTCGCACCCAGGCCACGGGCACCGGGCCGCTTGACGACCGGCGTCGCCCCGAGCAACAGCGCGGCACGGGCCAGTGGCGTGTCGGTCGCTGCCACGAGCACCGCCACCACACACGCCGGCCGCTGCGGGCGCACGAGCTCGCACAGACGTCGGGTGGCGTTCGCCGTGGCATCGTCGACGACGATCACCCCGACGTCGACCGCTGCCACGACGTCGGCTGCCGCATCGACGCTGTCGACCGCCTCGACCCGGACGCCGAGTCTCCGCAGGTGCACGTCAGCGGCCAACACGTCGGCCACGCCGCGCCGTACGGCCGGGGCAGCCGCCACCACCAGCACGACTCGACGACCTCTGACTGCTGGCACGGCACCAGTCATGGTGGCGAGGGTGCCGGTCGAGCGCGCCCGGACACGCCGTCTGACTGGCTAGGCCGAGTCGATAGCCACACGACGCCTGCCGAACGCGGGCTTACCGTGCGGTCAGTGGGTACAGCGTCGGAGGTGGTGGAACAACCGCCGGCACGAAGGGCCGTCGGAATGGATGCAAGTGCACTGCTACTCCGCGCGCTCGCAGGAGGTGCCGACGGTGACGAACTCGCCGACGCTGCTCGCCACACCATGGTGGTCGATGTTCCGCCGACATGGCTCGCACTCCACGCCGTCAACCGCACATGCGACACCGTCGAGCTCGTGGGCTCGAGCGGGCTCCCTTACGGGCTCCGCGAGCCGCTGTGCTCGATTCCCTCCTCGGTGCCCCTGCCGATCACCGCGGCCGTCGATCGGATCGACGTCGTCGTGGTGGCCGTGTCGTCGCTCGACGAGGACTATCCCCTTGGCCACTTCCTCGTGGGCGCCGAGGACGCGGGCGACCGCACGCTGGTCGTCGTCCCCGCACTCACCCGCAGTGCCGTCGTCGGGGTGGTCTCCCTCGAGTTCGAACGGCCCCCGGCGCCGACATGGGACATGCTGCGCCGGCTCGAGATCGCCGCCGACGCGCTTGCCGCATGGACCTTGTGCCACCCCGACCTCACGGGCATCGACCGACGATCGCGGCCGTCCGTGTGGCTCACCGAGCGCCAGCAGATGGTGCTGTCGATGGTCGCGACCGGGTTGACCAACGCGCAGATCGCACGCGAGCTCGACTACTCGATCGCCACTGTCAAGGCCGACCTCAGCGCGATGTACCGCGTGTTCGGCGTCCGCAGCCGCGACGAACTCGTCCACCGGGCATCGCGTACCACCCAGTAGTCAGGTCACCGACGCCGGGCGACCACGAGGAACTCTGGCGACTCGGTGGTCGGCGGTCGGTCCGCGTACGCCCCAGGCTCGACACTCGAGATCGACGTCACCTCGAGGCCGACGGACGCACACAGCAGACGCAGTTCGCGCGGCGTGTAGCAGCCCGTCCACAGGTCGACCGACAGTGGCCGTCCCGACTCGTCGCGGACCTCGGTGCGCTCGTGGTTCACCCCGCTGTCGGCGTCGAATGCCACCGACGTGCCGTCGGAACCCTCGGCGCCGTCGAAGTGGCGCACCGCGAAGTAGGCGTTGAACGCGCTGAGGGCGAGCCACCCGCCGGGCCGCAGCGCGGCCGCCATGCCCGCGAGCACCCGGTCGTCGTCCCCGCCCGCCGTCATCAGACCGAACGCACCCTGGCACAGGCACACCACCGCATCGAACCGACCGTGGAGGTCGGCGCGGTCGCCGAGCGACCGGGCGTCGAGCCGCTCGAACGTGGCGCCGTCCGGTGCACCGGCGACGGCAAGGTCGACGAAGCGCTGGCTGATGTCGATGCCGAGCACCGTCATTCCCCGCCGGGCGAGCTCGTGGGCGTGGCGGCCGGGCCCGCAGCCGACGTCGAGTACCGACGCACCGGCGACGAGACCCAGCGCCGACTCGAGGTGATCGACCTCCTGGCGGGTGCCCTTGGTGAACGAGTAGCGGAGGTATGCCGAGCCGAGGTGCTCGGCGATCGGCTCGAACCAGTGGTCGTGGCCAGCGCCGCCGTCGGCCGCGTTCACGGCGTCAGCCCTTGGCGTCGGCCCACGTGGCACCCCACGCCGAGTTGACCTCGAGGGGGACCGCCAGATCAGCGGCATCGCGCATGATGCCCAGTACCAGCGGGCCGACCACGTCCTTCTCGCCGACCGGGACCTCGACCAGCACCTCGTCGTGCACCTGCAGCACGAGGCGCGCGGCGTGGCCACCGTCGACCAGGGCCTCGTCGATGCGCACCAGCGCCACCTTGAAGATGTCGGCAGCGAGTCCCTGGATCCCGGCGTTCATCGCCTGTCGCTCGCCCGCCTGGCGGATGCGGAAATTGCTGTTCGACAGTTCGGGGATCGGGCGACGGCGGCCGAAGAGCGTCTCGGTGTAGCCGCGCATCCGCGCCTCGGCCACCGTGTGCTCCATGTATGCCTTCACGTTGGGGAACGCCACGAAGTAGGCGTCGAGGATCCGTCCCGCCTCGTCGGTGGGAATGCCCAGGCGCTGTCCGAGCCCGTATGCCTCCATGCCGTACGCGAGGCCGTAGCTGACCATCTTTGCCTTCGAGCGCTGCTCGATCGTCACCGTCGAGGGGTCGACGCCGAACACGCGGGCGGCCGTCGCGTTGTGGATGTCGCGGCCGCTCGTGAACGCGTCGATGAGCCCCGGGTCGTCGGCGAGGTGTGCGATGCACCGCAACTCGATCTGGTTGTAGTCGGCGACCAGCAGTTCGCAGCCGGGCGCGGGCACGAACGCCGTGCGGAAGAGGCGGCCCTCCTCGCTGCGCACCGGGATGTTGTGCAGGTTGGGCCGATCGCTGGACAGACGACCGGTGCGGGCCACGGTCTGGTTGAAGGTGGCATGGATGCGGCCGTCGTCCGCGACCTCGGCGAGCAGCCCGGTGCCGTACGTGCCACGCAGCTTTTCCGCCTCGCGGTACGCCATCAGCGGGTCGATGAACTCGGGCCACTGGTCGCGCAGCTTCTCGAGCGTCGCCGCATCCGTGGAGTAGCCGGTCTTGGTCTTCTTGCCGGGTGCGAGCTGACGCTCGGTGTACAGGATCTCGCGCAGCTGCACCGGCGAGTTGAGGTTGAACGGACGGCCGACGACTCGCTGCAGCTCGGCCGCGAGGCGCTCGACCTCGGCGGTGAGCCGCTCGTTGAGCCGACGCAGCTCGGCCGTGTCGACCGCGATGCCGACCGCCTCCATGCGCGCCAGCACGCCCACCAGGGGATTCTCGATGTCGCGGTACAACGCGGCCATGCCCTGCTGCTCGAGCGCCGACTCGAGCGCCGGCGCCAGGGCCGAGACCGCCAGCGCCTCACGGCCCGCGACCCGCGAGTGGTCGGGGCCGTCGCCGAAGTCGAGCTGACCTGCTGCCGCGGCGTCGCCGCTCGGAAGGCGAAGCTCGGTGTAGCGCTCGAGCAGGTCGCCCACTGCGTACCGCGAGTCGGCCGGGTCGATGAGATAGGCCGCGATCTGCGTATCGAGCCGCAGCGCGGGCACCGCACCGCCGTGCCCGAGCAACCACCGCATCAGCGGCTTGGCGTGGTGACCACGAATCGCGCCGTGCGCCGACAGCGCAGCCACGAGGACTGGATCGGTGGCCACGTGCTCGGGCAGCCACGCGACCTCGGCGGCTGCTGCGTCGGTCACGATCGCGAGGCCGAGCAGGTCGCTGCGACCCGGGTCGCCGGCCCATGCCGCGGCGAGGTCGAGTACCGCCAGCCGCTGCACGAGCGCGGCCGCCGCGGCCGCTGTCGCGACGTCAGTGAGCTCTGGCTCGAGCACCTCGCCCGTGCTGACGGCCGCCTCGGCGTGCACCCCCACCGTGCCGAGGGCGTCGTACAGGCGCGGCAGCAGTTGGCGGAACTCGAGGAACTCGAACAGCCGCCGCAGCTCGGCGTCGTCGGGCCGGACCGTGAACTCGTCGAGCGACACATCGACAGGGGCCGTGCGGCGCAGTGTCATCAGCTCGAAGTTGTCGAGCGCACGCTGCCGGTGTGTGAGCAGGTTCTCGCGCAGTTTGGGTGTCTGCTCGTCGGCATGGTCGAAGATGCCCTCGAGGCTGCCGTACTGGTTCAGCAGCTTGGCCGCCGTCTTCTCGCCGACACCGGGCACGCCCTCGAGGTTGTCGGACGGGTCGCCACGCAGCGCCGCATACTGCGGATAGAGCGCCGGGGCAACGCCCGTCTTCTCGAGGATCCCTGCTTCGTCGTACAGGGCGTAGTCGCTGACCCCGCGCTTGTTGTAGAGCACCTTGATGTGCGGGTCGCGCACGAGTTGGTAGCTGTCGCGGTCGCCCGTGACGATGATCGCGTCGTGCCCGGCTGCAGCCGCCATCTCGGCAACGGTGGCCAGGATGTCGTCGGCCTCCCAGCCGGCCAGCTCGACCGTGGTGATGTCGAGCGCCTTCAGGACCTCGCGCACCAGGCCCATCTGCTGGCGCAGGATGTCGGGCGACGCCTCGCGCTGCGCCTTGTACAGCGGGTTCGCCTCGTGCCGGAACGTCGGCTCGGGTCGGTCGAAGGCCACCATCAGCCCGTCGGGCCGCTGGTCCTTGACCATCGAGATGAGCATCGACGTGAAGCCGAACACGGCATTGGTGACCTGGCCGGACGCCGTCGCCATGTCGGTGGGCAGGGCGTAGAACGCACGGTAGGCCAGTGAGTTGCCGTCGAGCAGCAGCAGTTTCACGGACGGAGCGATCCGTCGATCACGCGCTCGGCAACGTCGCGCATGCGCGAACGCTCGCTCATCGCCGTCCGTTGGATGAAGGCGAACGCATCGGACTCCTTCATACCCAGCTCGTCGATGAGCAGCCCCTTGGCGCGATCGATGACCTTGCGGGCCTCGAGCTGCGCTGCGAGCGAGTCGACCTCACCGCTGAGCTGCTGCAGTTCGCGGAACCGGCCGATCGCGACCTCCATCGCCGGGATGAGATCGCTCTTCTGGTACGGCTTGACGAGGTACGCGAGCGCACCGGCGTCGCGGGCCTCCTCGACCACCTCGCGCTGGCTGAAGGCCGTCAGCATGAGCACACCGCAGATGCGCTCGTCGCCGATGATGCGGGCCGCCTCGAGGCCGTCCATGTGGGGCATCTTGATGTCGAGGATGGCGAGGTCGGGTCGCAGCTCGCGGACCAATTCGACGGCGCGGTCACCTCGGCCGCACTCGCCGACCACCTCGTAGCCCTCTTCCTCGAGGGTCTCGCGCAGATCGAGGCGGATGATGGCCTCGTCCTCGGCGATCACGACTCGGATGGTCATTGGTGGGTCCTTTCGCGGCAGCGACCGTGACGGGGCGACAGGGGCTGCAGTGCCCAGCAGTCTGGCATCAGTGACCGCCGAGTCGGTCGAGCAACCGGTCCTGCTCGGCGGTGAGGCGGTCGATCTCGGTTCGAAGTCGCTCGACCTCGCGCTGCAGGGCGCTGCGGTGGCCCCCCGCCTCGCGGGCCTCGACCCGGGCGGCCGGCGACTCGCTGACGAGGGCCCGCACGTCGAGGTCGTCGGCCTCGTCGGTCAGCACCGCCGCCTGCTCGGACACGACGCGCAGGTCGTCCCGGGCGGCGACGAGGCGGCGAGACACCCCCCTCAGGCGCCGAACGACGATCCACCGGCCGACGGACATACGTCCAGTGTAGGTGGCGGCCGAGTTTGACAATTCTTCGACATTCCTTGGCGGCCCCACCTCCTGACAACAGGGCACTTCGCAGCGATGATCGGGACATCACTCACTGCGGTGAGGCGAACACCAAGGGGATACACCACGAATGGCTGACATCACGACCACGCTCAAGGTGAACGGGGTGAACCACACCGTCACGTGCGATTCGGCGACCCCACTGCTGTGGGTCCTGCGCGACATCATCGGCCTCACCGGCACCAAGTTCGGTTGCGGCATCGAGGCCTGCTCGGCCTGCACGGTGCTGATCAACGGCACGCCGGAGAAGGCCTGCGACGAGGACATGGCCGAGATCCCGGCCGGCGCCAACATCACCACGATCGAGGGCCTCTCCGCCAACCGCACCCACAAGGTGCAGCAGGCGTGGATCGCCGAGCAGGTGCCGCAGTGTGGCTGGTGCCAGTCGGGCGCCATCCTGCGCGCCGTCAGCCTGCTGAACTCGACCCCCAACCCCACCGACGCCCAGATCGACTCGGCGATCGCCAACATCTGCGCGTGCGGCACCTACCCGCGCATGCGCGCCGCCATCCACCGTGCGGCAGGTATGGCATGAGCCTCACTGACCGCCCCACCACCCCTCACTCGACCGGCTCGGAGGCCATCGGCATGGACCGTCGTAGTTTTCTCACCCGCACCACGCTCGGCGTCGGCGGCGCGCTCGTCATGGGCATCGAACTGGCCCCTGGTTCGCCGCTCAGCGGTGTCGCCGCAGCGAGCGGTACCGGCGGGTCGATCGGCGTCTACGTCACCATCGGCGCCGACGAGTCCGTCACCCTGGTCTGCCCGGGCGCCGAGATGGGGCAGGGCATCAGCACCGCCCTGCCGATGATCCTGGCCGAGCACCTGATGATCGACTGGTCGAAGGTCTCCATGGTCCTCGCCGGTGCCGGCAACGGCTACGCCCGCCCCAAGAAGGTCACCAGCGGTGACCACGTCGGCACGTGGTACCCGCACACCGAGACCGGCATCTGGGACCCGAGCGCCAACGACAAGAACGGCACCACTGCGCTCGGCACGGCCTCGCAGAGCTCGGGTGGCTCGAACTCGGTGCGTGGCTACCACGACTACCTCGCGCACATGGGCACCAAGATCCGCCTGCAGATGCTCACCGCCGCGCAGACCTACGGCGGTGCCTCGTACGCGCTGAGCGACCTGAAGGTCGTCGACGGCGTCGTGCAGCGCACCTCGGACAGCGGCACCGTCGCGACGTACGGCGAGCTGGCGAGTGCTGCGGCGCTCGTCACGATCGCCGACACCGACGTGGCGACGTCGATGTGGGTGCAGCCGGCCAACTACAAGATCGTCGGCACTCGCAAGCAGCGGTTCGACATCCCCGCCAAGGTCGACGGCTCGGCCGTGTTCGGACTCGACGTCCGTCTGCCCGGCATGAAGTACGCCGCGGTCAAGCTCTCGCCCAAGATCGGTCAGACCGTTGCGTCGGTCGGCACGCCACCCGCCGGCACCACCGTCGTCGAGTTGTTCGACGACCTCGGCGCCAAGGTTGGCATCGCCGTCGTGCACCCGCGATCGGGCTGGGATGCCATGCGGGCCGTCGCCGCGACCTCCGTCACGTGGACGGACGCCGCCTACACGAGCCAGATGGACACCGCGCTGCTGAAGACGAAGTTCGCCACTCTCCTCGCAGCCGACTTCGCCACGCTGCCCGCCGGCCAGGGGTACGCCGACACGACCAACAACTACGGCGACGCTGCCGCATCACTGGCCAGCGTCGGCGCAGGCGAGACACTGCACAACGCGACCTACACCGCACCGTACGTCAACCACGTCACGATGGAGCCGATGAACGCCACCGTGCTCGTCGCTGCTGACGGCTCGACCTGCGAGGTCTGGGCGCCGTCGCAGACACAGGTCAGCGCCACGTCACCCGGAGCCCGCGAGACCGCGATGGGCATCCTCGGCATCACTGCCGACAAGGTCACGATGCACACGACGTACCTCGGCGGCGGCTTCGGCCGTCGACTGAAGAACGACTACGTGCGCTACGCAGTGCACGTCGCCAACCACCCGAGCCTTCGCGGCACGCCGGTCAAGGTCATGTGGAGCCGACCGGAAGACTTCACCCACGACTTCCACCGTCCCGCCGCCGCAGTACGGTTCGACGCCAAGCTCGGCGCTGACAACAAGATCGCGGCGCTGAAGGCCAAGGTCGTCGGCGGACGGACCAGCAACGCCGCCGTCACCAAGTTGTCCACGTCGGCCGTCGATGGCATCAGCACTGCGCTGTACGGCTTCGGGAACAAGCTGGTGCAGTGGGTCGACGACCAGGCGCAGGTGCCCGTGGCGAGCTGGCGATCCGTCGGCAACTCGCAGAACTGCTTCTTCATCGAGTCGTTCATGGACGAACTCGCTGCCGCACGGAGCATCGACCCGATCACGTTCCGCATCAACCACCTCGACGGCAGCACCACCAACGGCGCCCGCGCCATCGCAGTGCTCAACCGCCTGCGCACCGAGAGCGGCTGGGACACCGCACCCGCAGCAGGCCGCCAGCGCGGTGTCGCACTGTCGATGTCGTTCGGCGACACGGTGTGCGCACAGGTCGCCGAGGTGTCGGGCACGCCGACCTCCGGCTTCAAGGTGTGGAAGGTCACGGTGGTCATCGATCCGTTCTCGATCGTGAACCCCGACACGGTCGAGGCGCAGATCCAGAGCGCGGTCATCCAGGGCCTCGGCACTGCGATGTACAACTCGCAGACGATGTCGGCGGGCACCATCCAGAAGCGCAACTTCGACACCTACAAGATGATCCGAATGATCGAGACGCCCGTCGAGATCCGCACGATCGTCATCCAGTCGGACCAGACCAAGAAGGGCGGCATCGGTGAGCCGGGCCTGCCGCCGATCGCACCCGCCGTCAGCAACGCACTCGCACGGCTCAACGGGACCAGGTTCCGCGACCTGCCGCTCACGACCTCGACCGTGGTCAACCCACCGCCGCCGACGAGCAGCAAGCCGACCATCACGACCATCGAGCCCACCAAGGGCCCGGTGGGCACGGTCGTGACGGTCAAGGGCACGAACCTCGGCACCGTCACGCTCGTGAAGCTCGGCACGGCGACGTGCACCATCAAGGAGAAGGCCGCGAGCCAGCTCACCTTCTGGGTCCCGGCGGGGGCGGCGAGCGCCAAGGTCACCGTCACCAATCCGGCGGGTTCAGCCACCTCGTCGACGACGTTCACCGTCACCAAGCGCTGACCCGACCCACGGCCGCACCCGGCCGCCTCTTTCCCTGGGGGCGGCCGGGTGCTTTCGCGTCCGGCCGGACCCGTCCTTTGTCCGCTCCCGCGCGCGCTCCTAGAGTCGGCCGGAGCCGCTGTCCACGCAGACCCACGCCAGGAGCACCTCACATGCGCGAACCGTCGACCGCCATCCGCCTCGTCCCGCGATCGGGCATTCGCGTGGTGTTCGACGAGGCGGCCAAGTACCCCGACTGCATCCGGCTCGAGGTCGGCGAGCCCAGCTTCAACACCCCCGAGCACATCAAGCAGGCCGCGCACGCCGCGATCGACGACAACTGGACCAAGTACGCGTCGAACGCCGGCCACCCGGACCTGCGTGCCGCGCTCGTCGACAAGTTGCGAGTGCGCAATGGCATCGCAGCAGGACCGGACGACGTCATCGTCACCAACGGCGGCGTCTCGGGCATCTTCTCGGCGCTCGGCTCGATGGTCAACCCCGGCGACGAGGTGCTCATCCCCGACCCGAGCTGGCCCAACTACCTGCAGATGACCCGCCTGCTCAACGCAGTGCCCGTCCACTACCCGCTGCGGCTCGAGCACGACCTGGTGCCGACCATCGACGACATCGAGGCATGCATCACGCCGAGAACCCGCGTCCTGATCGTCAACTCGCCCGGCAATCCCAGTGGCGCACTCATCCCGCCGCAGCGCCTGAACGAGCTGTACGAACTGGCCCAGCGGCACGACCTGTGGGTGATCTCCGACGAGGTGTACG